>JADGBV010000190.1 GCA_015231345.1 Planctomycetota bacterium | reverse complement strand
CAGCCATGGAGATTTGTTCAGATACATCAGCAGCAGGAATAAGTCTTTCTGCTAATGAAACTCGGTAATTAGGTAGGAAGTGCACGTTGATGAATTTATTAACAAGAGGGTTTTCATTAATAATTGCAGCCATGTTATTGATCATTTTTATGATAAGTTTAGCGAGATAAAAACCTGGGGCCGCTTTACCAGCAAAAATGAAAGTAGTGGGTGTGAAGTTTTTGAGGCGTCCTTGATGGAGTTTATTATACAAGTGAACAATATGAAGGGCGTTAAGAAGCTGTCTTTTGTAGGTGTGAATCCTTTTGGCTTGCACATCAAAAATCATATTTGTATTGAGGTCAATATCTAGGTGTCTCTTACAAAAACCTGCAAGAACCTCTTTTGCTTGTAATTTTGTTTCACGGAAACGTTTACGGAACTCAGGGTCGTCAGCGTAAGGTTCAAGCTTCTTTAAATCGCTAAGACCAGTAATCCAGCCATCGCCTATTTTTTCAGAAATCAATGATGCAAGGCCTTGGTTGGCTTTTAAGAGCCATCTACGAGGTGTGACACCATTTGTCTTATTGTTGAATTTTTCTGGGTACATTTGCGCGAAGTCAGGCACTAGTTGGGTTTTGACTAGGTCAGAGTGTAGGGCTGCAACGCCATTAACACTATAACTACCAACGATTGCAAGGTTAGCCATGCGTACTTCTCTATTGGGGTATTCTTGGATAATGCTCATGCGTTCTCTTCTACCTTTATCCCCTGGGTAGTATGCTGCTACTTTTCTTAAAAAGCGCGCATTGACTTCGCAGATGATTTGCCAGTGTCTAGGAAGAACTCTTTCAAACATATCAGCAGACCATTTTTCCAAAGCCTCAGGCATAAGGGTATGGTTTGTATAAGCAATGGATTTTGTTGTGATGCCCCAGGCATGATCCCATGTGAGCCCTTCTTCATCCATAAGGTAGCGCATAAGTTCTGGAATTGCTAGAGTGGGGTGTGTGTCGTTGAGTTGCACTGCAGCTTTATTTGGCAGGTCATTCCAATCGCCATTGACGCTTTTAAATCGTCTGAGTATATCGCCTAAGGAACAAGCGACGAAGAAATATTGTTGCCTGAAGCGGAGTTCTCTTCCGCCAGGTGTCATATCATTCGGGTAAAGAACTTTCGTTAGGTTTTCCGCGAGAATTTTTTGATCAACCGCGCCAAAATAGTCACCTTTGTTGAATTCATCGAAATCAAAGTCATCAGGTGAGACAGATTGCCAAAGTCTTAAGGTTTCAACCGTTTTTCCACCGTATCCTACAGTTGGAATATCGTAAGGAACGCCCCAGATGGTTTCTGCGGGAACCCAATCAACTTTAAGTTCTCTGCCTTTTTTCACCATATCGACATAACCACCAAAATGCACGGGTATGTAGAGGTCGGGGCGAGCTATTTCCCATGGGTTTCCACCACGTAGCCAGCTATCGGGTTTTTCCATTTGAAAACCATTGACAAAACCTTGTTGGAAAATCCCATGTTCGTAGCGTAAGCTGTAACCGAAGCAAGGAATTCCCATGGTTGCCATGGATTCAAGAAAACAAGCGGCAAGACGGCCTAAACCACCATTTCCCAGACCTGCATCAACTTCTTCATCTCGTAAATCTTCCCAGTCTAAATCAAGGGATTTGAGAGCATCTTTGATGCTTTCTTCCATTTGTAAATTGATAACATTATTACCCAAGCTTCTTCCAATAAGGAATTCCATCGATAAATAAAATACCCTTTTACGGTAATTATCATAAAAAGCATCCTGTGTTTTCATCCAACGATCGATGAGACGGTCTCTAACAGCCCAAGCGAGAGCTAGGTATTTATCATGATCAGTTGATAAACGATTATTGACTGCAAGGTCGTATGTGAGGTGGTTTTGGTAACTTTCTTTTATTGATTCTGCATCCATCCCTGTTCTAGGGTTGACAGACTCTGTATTAGATTGATCTTTTTTCATATGAGTTCTTCAGGCTTAAGTGAAGTGAAATTTTCGATTAGATTGAGGCTGTAGTATCTGCCTTATGAATATTCGCAAGGAGTAATTTTCGAAAAATTTCAATTAAGTGATAGATGATTTTCCCAATAAAATAGGTGATTCTGGCTATGTCACTTATAATATATGTTTGTCTCTTAGAACCGCTAGAGCCAGATAGCGTAGTTAGAGTGAGCACGATTCCATCTCAGATCAAGAGGGGCATTTACGTTGAATAATCTATTCTGTCATTCCAAGTCTGAGAATAAGCCCCTAAGGTGGGTCGGGCCTGAAATTCAAATTATTTGATGATGTGTCTAAGAGGCTTGCAGCGCTATTGATGAAATGGCCTGTTTTTCACAATACCTAGGCTTGTTCAATGAAGGGATAGTCATGAAAGAGTTCGATGCTGCAGAATTTTCTCTTGATGAGAATAGTCGCCTAGTTATTTTATCTGGAGCTGGGGTGAGTGCAGACTCTGGACTAAAAACCTTCCGTGGGCAGGGGGGATTGTGGGAAGGCCACAGAGTAGAAGAAGTCGCGACTCCCGAAGCTTTTGATGATCACCCAGAATTAGTGATTCGTTTTTATAATGAGAGGAGACGTCAATTGGCTGAAGTTGAGGCAAATGATGCTCACCGTGCTATCGCAAAACTTCAAAAAGAAATGAAAGAGCGCTGCTTTCTCGTGACTCAGAATGTCGACGACCTGCATGAAAGAGGAGGGGCTGAGAAGGTTTGTCATATGCATGGGGAACTCTTGCAGCTCAAGTGCATGGCTGGTCATAAAACGAGAATTTCTGGTGAGCAAAATATGGATATGCGCTGTGAAGAATGTGGGGGTTATTTAAGGCCTGATATTGTTTGGTTTGGTGAAGTTCCCTATTTTATAGATAATATCCAGAGAAAAGTAGCAGAGTGCACGCATTTTATTTTTACGGGCACAAGTTCTCAAGTCTACCCAGCAGCAGGTCTAAAAGGTTTAGCTAAACAAGCTGGGGCTAAAGTGCTGAATATTAATTTGGAAATTGACGAGGCTGATTGGATGACTGATTATTACATTCAAGGTAAAGCTAGCGAAGTATGGCCTAAGTGTGTTGAGGAGATCTTATCTTTGGAATATTCCAAAGCTTAAATTTTACATATTCTAAAGTTAATATAACTTTGCCCTTGATATATCCTGACTCTATTCTTCTCTAATATTTCTCAGTATATTTCCTTTTAAAGCCAAGTAGCTTGAAATAAAAATAGCGCAGCCTCCTACGAGAATAAGTAATAGGATGAATATGGCACAGCTGAAAAAGGGAAAATCTCCGGGTTGAGTCACTAAAAGGGGAAGGCTAGAAATCAGAGCTGAACTAAGGCCAACAAAAGTGCCTGTCGCTAGAAGTATAATATGCTCTTTGGCGATAAGTTGGAAGATATGCCCATGATTGAAGCCTAAAGCTTTTAAAAGAGATAGTTGAGAACGCCTCTCATAAGTACAGATAAGGATCATGATGCCCAAACCCAGAGAGCCAATAATGACTCCTATTCCGCCTAAGGCGAGAAAAATCTTGAGGTAGGTGTTTTCAATTTCCATAAAGCGCTCAAGGCGGTCTGAGCTTGCAATAAGATTAAAGCCTCTGTCCTCGAAACGGTCCTGTAAGATATTTTTATCTGGGGCATTGCCATTTTTTAAGTGATCGATAAGTACGACTCTGGCTCCTCCAATGGACGGGTAGAGTTTCCTCAGTTGAGTCTGCGAAATGAGCAGGCTGCCTTGGAAAAGAGAGGATTCAAGACTTGCTATGAGCTTAATGTGAAACTCCTGTCCTTTTGCGTCTTTATAGGTTAACTCATCGCCAATTTTCTTTCCTAAGCCCCATTGGATAACGGCAGCATCACCAATGGCGGGAATTATTCGTTCGCCAAGATCACTATCGAGAGCCAGCCAAGGGGAACTGAGCTCTGAAGCTTTATCATGGACTTGGCTGAAAGTAAAGGCATCTAAATGAGCTAAAGACTCTGATTTGAGCCCTAGGAGCCTAGGCTGACTAACTCGATTGAGGTTTAAGCAACTTGCATCATCGCCATCTTTGACACTGAGTTGCACGAAGGAATCATCATGAAAATTCTCTCCTAAAGAAAAGGCATATCTGCCTTCTTTAGAGTTGAGGTTATGGAATATGGGGATCGCGGATTCTGCATAATAAGCAAAACCTCCTGTGCCAGAAGCTCGGTCAAGGCTATGACGACTATGCTTCTTTTGATGTGATGCAACAGAAATAACCAGAAAAACGCCAATGGCCAAAGACGCTATGATGGCAAGGCTGTGGAGAGGTCTTCTGGCGCATGACTTTAAACCAAGAGAACTGAAAGATAAATGATTCTCTTTAAGTGGCGTGGAATATTTTCGCAAGAGAATCCATGTCAGCAACAGTAATCCTACTAAATGAAGAGCTCCAACGCCGAAAAACAAAGCACTGTTTTCTTGCCCATACTGAGCCATTCCAGAAAAGACGATGACGTAGACAATTCCTAAACATAGGATGGTCGGAAGTAGAGTCGGTTTCTGCTCAGTCATTTTCAACGGAGACAGAATTATCTTCTGCGCTACTTTCTTGGCATTAAGCTTTTTAGTGATAAAGTATATGGTGCCAAACGATACCATCGTTGATATGGATATACCCAAAATGAGCGTTTGTGGAGAATAATAACTTTGTAAGTTGGCTGTGCCAACTGCTCCTTGCCAACTTGTATGAGTGAGTGCGTAGATGATAAACTCACAGTAGAGTATGCCTAGGCAAGATCCACCCATACTGGCGAGAACTGAAATGAATAATCCTTCATAGAGGGCACTCGTCAGCAGCCATTTTTTGGGAAAGCCAATACTCAAGAGAAGACGACTTTCCTTGGAGCGAAATTGACGACTGAACACAAACAATAAAGCGATGAGGCATAAGGCTGATGCAATAATAAAAAAACTTAATCCAATGAATAAGCCTGAAAAATCGACTCCTCCTTGACTTTCTTCGATGGCTTGACTTTTTAAGACATTGAATGATAAATTAAAATCACTTGCTTTTGTGTGTTTTATAATGATATGTTCAATCGTTTTGGGAGTCCATGCTGTGGAAGAAAATTTAAGTGAGGAAAGAGCACCAAAACGATTCCTCCATAATTTTTGAGCTTGATTCAGTGAAATAATACCTTTGGGTAAACTGTGATAATCATCCCAGTACTTCTCATCTTTATCACGAATCAGATCTGTGTTAACAGGAAGTCCGGGGTCCCAATCAGAACAATTTTCTGAATCTGATAAGCCGGGGTAGTGGGGTGTAAGTTCTCGACTCAAAACAGGATCATTGTTCGAAATTATTTTTTTGACGGTGAAACTCTGCTTGCTTATATTGAGTTCTCTATAGTCACCTAAAGTATAATAATTTAATGTGATTTCATCTCCAACTTCTGCAGTCAAATCATGAGCAAGCCATTCGTTGATAATGATTTCATTGTCTCCAAGTTGGCTAAGAGAACTCAAGCTACTAATAAATGAGTAAGGGCATGACTTATCTCCTGATGTAATTTGATTGACAAAGTAAGTAAAGATTTGCTCACTTTTTTGAAAATGATCATGAGAGAGTTGTTCGATGACCTCAGGCAAGAATACATTAGGTGACTGAAGGCTTAATTGCCCATTGCTGTCACCTTTGATTTCTAGTCCTCTATCTGCCAAAGAAATGGATTGCTCAAGTGCGTTGAGAAGTTGTAGAGAAAACGATTTCTTCTCGTCCTGTTGCTCCAATTTATCTTGAGAAATAAGAAGCAGATTAGCTTGCTCGGGCTTCTCAATCTCCCGTGCTAAAAAGTCATGGTTAAGAAAGACATTAAAAGGAATTGTTTGGTCAGATTTTAAGCTAAAGCGTGCGAACTCCCCTTGACTTAAAATATGGGTAATTTTAACATTGATGCCAAAGGTGACTTCTGAATCAGAACTAAGAGGAGTGTCTTTGGGTAAAGCAGAAGGCTTTTCTATTCTTATAATCACTTCATCGTCACATTTGAGGCCTAGATAATTGGCTAAGGCCTCATTGATGGCGACACTATCTTTTTGCCAATCAGCTGGAACTGTGCGTTTTGGACTCAACTTCCAAAAATCATCACGAACCCCATTGATTTGCACATAATGGGCTCGTTTTCGTCCGCCTTGAGATGCTACGACACCGTTTAAGAGCAAGGAGGAGCTCGTAGGTATATGCAACTTAGCTTTGAGTTTGTTGGCTAATTTGCTTTCGAAAAAGTGGTCCCCAGAGTTGAGTATGTGTGTGATATGACCCAGACGTGTTTGAGTGATCTCTCTAAGGCTTTCTTTTACAGAATAGCCGACGAGAAGGGCACCTGTTAAGATGGTGGCGCATAACAATACTCCCAAAAAGTGTGGGATGTGAATCTTATAATAGTACCTGAGACTCTTAAGAATAAATCGAGTTTTATTCATTTCTGCGAGAAGCCTAGCTTTGAAGACGGCCTAATTCAAGGGTATAAGTTTTATCCATATGTTTTGCGCATTCATCAGAGTGAGTCACCAGAACAATGCTTGTATCTTGTGATTGCTTAAGGCTTAAAAGAAGCTGGAGCATTTCCATTGATCTTTTTGAGTCTAAGGAGCCTGTGGGCTCATCTGCAAATAAAATTTTCGGTGCATTAATAAGAGCTCTGGCAATAGCTACTCTTTGACATTCGCCCCCAGATAACTGTGCCGGAAAATGATTGGACCGATCTTTTAAGCCAACAATCTCTAAAAGCTCAAGTGCCCTTGCGCTATTATTGGAATTCTTTAATGGAATTGTTGGCATGAGAATATTTTCGAGAGCACTGCATTGTTGAAGGAGGTGGTGGCTTTGAAAAATAAAACCTATTTGATTTAACCTGAATGATGCGAGTTTTTCGTCATCATAATGACTTAAATCACTGCCTTGAAAGATAACTTGGCCTGAACTGGCAACATCCAAACCGGATGCAATATTGAGTAATGTACTTTTGCCTGAACCTGAAGGACCGGAGATGGCGATAGCTTCTCCTGTTTGAAGTGAAAGATTAATATTATCTAAAACCTGAAGCTGATCTTCGCCTTGGGGATAGATCTTGCCTACTTGTTTAAGTTCTAAGAGAGGTGCATTCATGATTTAAGAGACTTTAAATAGATTGCTTCGGTATGATTAACCATATTTTCTAAGGAAAAGAATCGGCTAATGGAGTTCTGAGCATTTTTTGCCAGCTTTTCTAATAAACCTTGGTCTTGTAGTGTGCGAATAAGGGTTCTTGCCAATAGAAGTCATACCAACGACAACCCCTAATGCCCCTCCTAAAAGTATAGCAGTACAGATAGCAGAGAGTG
>JADGBV010000018.1 GCA_015231345.1 Planctomycetota bacterium | reverse complement strand
CTAATAAGAACAACAGGACTCTGTTGTTGCCAAGAACTTGTATTCAGTGAAGAAGGCATGTTTTTTGATTCAATAATTTCTCGATTGGCTAATCCGAACTTTTCATGTGAAGAAGTGTTCAAAGTTTTTTTTAATTTATAATTCATGCGACCTTCCTTGATTTTTGCTTCAGCAGTAATATTTTTGCCATTTTCGTAAAACCGCAATCGATGCTTTTCCTTTTTATTTAATCCTTCCTTCTTCGCTTCATATTGAGACCTAGCCACATCATCGTAATATAAGGAATGGACATTGTAGCCACCGCCCAAGTTGGCATGATCCTTTTGAAAAAACGGTAACAAGCTACGGGCAAAGAGGATACCTTGTTGGGCAGGCATTATGGCTTTCAATTCAAACCGTCCTACTTTTGAAGAATTATTATCCATCTTAAGTATAAAATAAAAGTTTATGGCAGTTGTCTAGGAATTTTCAGGTATAAATTTCTCTGAAGTAGCTCTAAACTGAAACCATTGGCGATATTTAAGTTGCACCTTGTGGTAGCAGATATCATCTCTACTGGCATAACGCCCACACCTCTAGGATTTTTTTGGCGAAAACGAGTGCAATGCTAATTCCTCCTTCATTCTGTCCTCACCATCACAGCCTGATTCTGAAAAACTCTGTCATTTCAGAGGTTCTGGGTAAAAATCAGCCTTCTTGATAATAGAGTGGATCTGGCAGTCTGAATTTACTTATCGATATTTGCAATAATGGCTGTGGAGCTTTCTTTGAGCAAGGGGAAGTACGAAGAGCAATTGAAATTAACCATAAAGAATAACTGCCTAATAAAAACAGTCACCTACTAATTTTTCATTTTATTCGCAGATATCTCATCAGGAGTCAAAAATGGAGCCATCAGGTAACTGGGAATCTTTGAATCAAAAGTCATTTTCTTTTTTGTCACTGGGTGAACAATCGACATATAAGCCGAATGTAGAGAAAGCTTAGTTTTCCCTTTGACCAAACCTCCGTAAAGTCGGTCGCCCAAAACAGGGTGTCCTTTCTCCGCGAAGTGGACTCTGATCTGGTTCTTTCTTCCCGTAAGCAGCTTCACTTCCACCAAACTGTTCTTCTTCGACTCCCGCATAACTCGATATTGAGTTTTTGACAGTTTACCTCTTCTTTTGTCATCGACGGACTCCATACGGAATGTTCCATCCTTACGTTCAGCCAGGTAAGACTCAATCAAACCTGTTTTTTCTTCTAAAAAACCGTGCACAACGGCAAAGTACCTCTTATTGAAGTTATCCAACTCGCTTTGAAGAAAACGTTTAGCCGCTTCAGTCTTAGCGAAGACTAAAAGTCCAGAGGTATCCTTATCTAAGCGATGAACGATAAATATTCGATTCTTCGCCTTGGGATTCCCCCTACGGACATAATCGGTCAACAAGTAATAAGCCGTGTTCACCTTGTCTTTGTCGGTCCCCATGGTCAAAAGACCACTCACCTTATCGATGACAATGATATGGTGGTCCTCGTACAGAATGGTCATCCCCTTGGGTTGAAATTTCTTCGGAGGGGCTTTAAAAGCTTTCAGTTGTTCTGGCATGGGGGCAGGCTACGGAATTATCTGTTATTACAATGGAGTTGGATCCACTAAACTATAAGCTTAACTGAGTAGAACTCACTGGAACGTAATGACCAAAAGAATTACATCATTATCCTCATTTTATTTGAGCCATTTTCGCTATTGATTCGTATTAATAGGTAAGATATAATGAGGGACACTGAAGGTATAAATAGATGAATGGCATTTTTTCAGCTTTAACCTGGGCTCTTGCTAAAATCAAGAAGGGATGAAGTGTATGCTTAGCATTTCACCCCCCAGCATTAGCAGCCTGATCAATCCCATTACAATCCACTTTAAATTATCAAGATAAAATTTTTCCATACATAATGACCGGATTCATTAATTGAAGCTTGCAGTGAAGGGAGACCCGTACCCCCATTGGCCGAAATTCCTATCTTCGCTGACATTGTGGGTGAATGCTCTCTATTTTCTAGACCTTTGTCGAGCTCATATTCTACCTTGGTTTTGGGGCTCATGCTTCATTATTTTAGCCTGGCGCCTGGAAATTAATGCAAAATTTCTCTTAGCCTTCTGGGGAGGAATTTCCATTGTATGGCTCATTTATCTTGTTTTTACTGCTCTAAGGTCTCGTTTTAAATCAGACGATATTTTGAGGGATTTGGATGAATCCCTTCATCTCCATCATGCATTGCATTGTGCCGAAAAGGGCTTAGTTCCTTGGCCTGGAAAGGAGTATTACTTAAAGGCAAAAAGCTTGTACCGCATTGATTTCGCTAAGTTATTTAATAAGCCAATTTTGGGCTGCCTATTTTTATTGCTTGCCTATTGCTTACCCTTACCAGAAAAGCAGATCGCCGAATCCGTGACTGCAAATCCCTGGGCCATGGAAGAAATCGAGACTTGGCTGGAAGATTTGTCCCAAGACCCTAGTTTGGAACAAGAACAACTAGAGGAATGGGCGAAAGAATTGAATGAATTAGCGAATACGGAAGATATCTCTTCTGAACTTGGAGCATCCGCTCTACATGAAGCCACCGATAGGCTGAAAGAAGAGCTGGAAAGTTCTCTGAGTGAAACTCAGATGACGCTTCAAGATATTCAAAATGAACTGAATGCTCTGCTCAGTTCAGCCTCGGGCGATAATACTCAATCGTCAGAGTTGCTCAAAAACCTTTCTTCTTCAGGAAATGAATCATTAGCAGAGGGGGCTCAAAGCCTGCAAATTTCCTCCAAACGCTTGCAAGAACTTCTTGAGAAAGCAAAAGAATTGCAATTAAGTTGGAAGCCTATGGCAAAACCCGGCAACTGTTCTTCATGCAATAGCCTTTCCTCCAGTAATACACTCACTCCCAGAAAAATGTGCAAAAGTGGTTCATGCTCATCTTTGCCAAGCATCCAGGAATCTCTAAAAATAAGCTTAGCTAATTGCTCTTCGTGCCTGGGAATTAAGCCTGGGAACTGTTCGGGCAGCAAGCCTGGTAAAGGAGGAGTCAGTCGTGGTAGAGGAGATGCTCCTCTCCAATTTGGCAACTCTGCAGAAGCGTTATCCCTAGCCAATTTAGAAAATTTACCTCAAAATACCCAAATGGAATTGGGAGAGAAACTGAAGACAAGCCTCGTAGAACCAGAGAAAACTAAGGATTCTTGGGAAAATGGCCGCGGAGGTGGAGTGGTGAAAAAGCCTCTTCCTTCCAGCGGAGTTGTCTGGAAACAACGCTTGAGACCAGAAGAGAAAAAAGTACTTTATAGGATGAAATGATGAGTTCGTACCCCAGTCAAGAAGAAGTTAAAGCTTTCCAAGAACCCTTATTGGCTTTCCGCGAAGGGCTTGGAAAGGTTTTATTTGGGCAAGATAGCTTAATTGATCACGTGATCATGGCTTTATTGGCTGGAGGGCATGTTTTACTGGAAGGTTTGCCCGGCTTAGGAAAAACGGAATTAATAAAAGGAATGGCCGTAAGCCTAGGGGCAGATTTTCGCCGGATTCAATTCACTCCCGATTTATTGCCCAGCGATATCACAGGCTTTCAGCTTTTCAATGCCAAAGACAATGAAGATGGCTTCAAGTTCCAGAAAGGCCCTCTCTTTGCTCAGTTAGTTCTAGCCGATGAAATCAACCGTGCTTCCCCGAAAACCCAATCGGCAATGCTCGAAGCCATGCAGGAGAAATCTGTCACTATGGCAGGTATTACCCATAAACTCCCTCGGCCATTTTTTGTTATGGCCACTCAAAACCCCATTGAGCTTGAAGGAACTTACCCCTTGCCAGAAGCTCAATTAGATCGTTTCCTTTTTAAGCTCCCCATAGAAATGGTCTCCCGGAAAGCTATGGAAATGATCATCCGTCACCGAGATTTAGGTGAATCTCCAGATTTGGAAAAAGTGATGGATATGGAACATTTATTATCAGCCATGGATACCTGTAGGCGTATTTATCTCCCAGACCCTGTGGTGGAAGCCGTATCGGCACTAGTGGAATTAGCCCAACCAGGAAGCCAGGGTGCCGGCAGATGGTTGCGACATGGATCTGGGCCCAGGGCGGCTTTAGCATTAACAGCAGCTTTACGAGCCAAGGCTTTACTGGCAGGAAGGATCAATGCCAGCACAGAAGATATTCCTGCGATTGTCCCTCATGTTTTTCGGCATCGTCTTATTTTGAGGCCTGAAGCTCGTATGGAAAATCATACTATCGAAGGAGTGATAAACGATCTGCTGCAAGAACTCAAATCATCTTTTCGCTCATTACCCGAAACCCTAACAGAGGCTAATGCGTGAAGCTTCACCTAAGCCTTATTACTATACTATTTCTTCTACTAGCACAGGGAAGTTACGCAAGCTCAGTACATGAAAGTGTCGGCAATAAATTAGGTTTCCCTCGAGGTGACCTAATGGATACAAAAAAAAGCAATAGTTCCATACAGGTTTATTCTGTCTTTGACCGAATCCCACTTAATTCTGGATTTTTTCCCATTAGACTCAAGGCTACAAATTACACAAAAAACCCTCTAAAGGTCCCCTTACTATCGAAATGTGCCGGTAATTATGGGCGGAGCACCACACTAGAAAACACATGGAATATGAACATACCACCATCTGGAGCTTATGAGGAGGTATTAATCCCCGTCATAAATATCGGTACTTATGGTAATGGTATGGAATTAACAGCCAATACTGAAGGTGCTCATAGATACCGAGGCAGAATCGATTTAGCTCACACACCTTTGGCCATCACACGTGCCCAGAGCTCTTTAAAAGGTGCCAGCTTAAAAACTAAGCTTGAAAATGAGATTAGTAAGTCGAAATCTAGTCACCGAGTCCATCATGGTTCCAATGATTTAGCAGAATTTGCTGTTAATGCAATGATCAAAAATCCAGACCAATTATTAGGTTGGGATTATTTTATTATTACTGAAAGCGAATTGGATCAATTAGGAGAAGTTGAAAATGAATATCAGGCCCTGGCTTTTGAGAGGTTTTTAAAAAGAGGGGGCCAACTATGGGTGATTGATATGGATCATATAGAGGGCCGACTGCCGGCGCGATGGCAAGCAGTGGAGCTCAAAAAAGAACTCATCAGCAAAAAGCCCTTAAAGGCAAGGTATTCAGTAGGGTTAGGGCAAGTTTGCATTCAAGAGAAATCGAAAATACAATGGAGTGCTATGGAGAAGCATAAAACCTTAACCCAGGTCATGAGTAACCACAAGAATCCCAGCACTGTTATAGCCTCATTGAAAAAGAATGTGCCTGCTATTAGCGCGAATATACTTGGCTTTCTTTTACTTATTCTCTTTTTCGCCTTAATGATTGGCCCCATCAACCTTTGGTTTTTTTGCAAAGGGAATCGTTTAAAACTCGTCATCACGACTCCCATTATTTCTTTACTATCTGCAATCATTATCATTGCCATGATATTTATATTAGACGGAACAGGAGGGGATGGGGCTCGGCAACAAGTTCGTATTATTGACCCCATTAGACACCAACACCTTACTCAACAAATACAGCTCAGTCGAACGGGCATCGTCTTTTCTGACGCTTTTAAGCTTCCCCACGAGAACTATATCTGGCCTTCACCCCTAGACTCAAGTTTTTATAAAAACGCCAGAGAAGTCAATAAAATCGGCATAGAATCGGGGCAGGCAAGTGGGGGGTGGTTCACCAGCCGCAACCTTCAAGCTCAATTTTTACATGGTAGCACACCATCGAGGGAAAGGGTCGAAATAAAGTGGCAAAACAATGAACCCATGGTTTTATCCACACTTCAATCTAAGTGTGAACTCATATGGGTTTTTGGAAAAGGGAAAATATGGAGGGGCGAAAATATAATTCCCGGACAAGAGAAGAAGCTGGTGGAGTACCACATAAACAACAGTAACGATAAAGCAAGGGTACAAGGTTTTCAGAATTACTTAAAAGAGCTATCTCAAGCAGGTCAAGATTGGTTTGTGGCTAAGAGTCATGAAAACCAAGGGTTCTCTGATACTTTATCTTCTATGCGCTGGAATGACCATCAAAGCATATTCCTTGGGCCTTTGGTCAATAGGGGGGATAACTAATGTCAGACTACGCCATCGAAGTGAAAAATCTTCATAAGCGATTCGACACATTTACCGCTGTGGATAATCTAAGCTTTCAGATCAAGAAAGGCTCTGTTGTAGGCTTTGTGGGCGCTAATGGTGCAGGTAAAACCACGACCATGCGCATTATCTCAACGCTTGATTTGCCTAGCGAAGGCAAGGTATGGGTCGACGGACTCGATGCCATTAATCAAGCGGGTGAAGTAAGAAAGAGAATCGGTTGGATGCCTGATTATTTCGGAAAGTATAAAAATTTAACTGTACTTGAATACCTTGATTTCTTTGCCAGAACTTATGGTTTTCGAGGTCATGAGAGGGAAGAACGCGTGAATAGCATTATGGCTTTTATAGAGATGGAGTCCTTCAGACACCATATGATGGACAAACTCTCAAAAGGCTTAACTCAACGTATGGGTTTAGGGCGAGCTTTGATTCATGACCCCAGTGTTTTAATCTTAGATGAACCCGCTGCTGGATTAGACCCGAAAGCTCGCATTGACTTAAAACGACTTATTAGAATCTTATCCGAAGAAGGGAAGACTTTATTTATTTCTTCGCATATTTTGAGTGAGCTAGAAGAAATGTGTGATAGTTTGCTTTTCCTCGATAAAGGAGCTTTAATCCATCACGGCGACTCCCATCAATTAAAAAGAAGCAGTGAAACCCACATTCACATGGATGTCAAAATGAGTTCAGATAATGAAAAGCTCTACGCCTGGTGTCAAGAATATCCCGGAGTGAGCTTGATTTCTGAGCATAGTGCAGGGGGGATACTTGAGTTAGATTTTCAGGACCCTGAAGACCGAACTCGCATACTCAAAGCCATGCTGGATGCAGACCTGCCTATCGTTGATTATCACGAAGTCTCCAAGAGACTGGAGGATGTTTTTGTGAATATGCTAGAAAATCAGGAGGCCGAATAATGAACATGCCTCGTATAAATTCAAGGGACTTGAGTGATCACTTTAGTCCTATTTTAGTCAAAGAGTTCCGCCAAGGCCTGCGCTCTCAGTTATTCATGTGGGCTTTTATGCTCATTCACCTCTTTATGGCTGCAGGCCTCCTCCTTAACTTAAGTGCAGGCTCATCGGTTTCCAGCCGTATGACAACAGGGATTTTCTTTTGGATTTTAGTTTCAGCCCCTCTTCTCTTATTTTTACCCTTCGGCGCCATGGGCAGTGTCTCTCAAGAAAGAAGAGATGGGACTTTAGATTTATTACAATTAGCCCATCAGAGTTCTTTTCGCTTAATCTTGGGCAAATGGATGGCAAACGCAGCCTTAACCCTTCTACTGGTTATTGCCATAGTGCCCTATATGGTCTTGCGTTATTACTTAGGCGGAATGGACATCTTTGCTGATTTAAGGGATTTGTTTTTTGTTCTCTTAGGTTCGGGATTACTCACCTCCATAGCCATTCTGTGTTCATCGTACAATATCCATGCGTTTAGGCAATGGATAGCTTTCTTGTTCTTAGGTTACTTTGTTCTTATGGCCCTTGGTGGAGTCATTGTCTTATTACACGAGATGACTTACCGAGCCAATCAGGCAGAAACTTTTCAAGGAACTCCTTATTATGTCTTTTTTGTCAGTTTAGGTCTACTTTATTTTCTGCTAAAATGGGCGACGGTCCAAGTCGCTCCTGATTCTGAGTATCATGGTTTAGGAATTCTTTGGTTTTATATCTTTTTTATGCTTGGTAACACTCTAATAGCTTGGTTAGTTTCAAAAGATGGGGTGTCTGTTTTCAGCATCATTATCAGTGTCGTCTTATCTCTTTTAACTGTCTCCAGATCATTAGCTGAGTCCCCATCTGAGTATGAAGGTCAGTTAAGGCACTTTCGGAAAAAAGGCTGGATTCATACGGTCCATACATTTTTTATGGCCCCCGGCTGGGCTTCAGCCTTCTTTTTTAGCCTTATTAGCATAGCTCTCATCTTCTTAAACTGCTGTGCCTTCGATGAATCCTTGGATGAGTTGACTCGTCATCCCGATAGGTTCTTCACAATATTCACAACATGCTCAATGGCAGTTATAACCCCTCTCGTCATAGGCCGCTTTCTTCCTTTTGGGCCTCAAAGCACTATGATCAGAGGGCTTATTGCCGGTGGCTGCATGTCCATTCCTTTCTTTATCTATGCCATTGGAGATAGCTTAGACGAGTCTTGGGATAAGATTTTTCTGGTTATTGGTCAAACTATTCCTGTATCGTCATTATTTTGTATGATGAAACAGGGCTTTCACCGAAGCCTATCCTTAGAAACGATATGGATCAGTCACGGTGTCTTACTCATCGTATTAGCATTATTCTCGTACAGGGGCATAAAAAGCACTTTTGCTTTACGACGTAGTCTTTGGGTAAACTCCGAGGATAAATAATTGCTTCACGAAGAAAAGCAAAATGCATGGCGCAGGGGCTGGGTAGCCTCTCAAAACTATGCTTTACCCAGAAGGCGTGGGCCTTGGCGTAAAGGGGGAGGAGGAGACCGCAATCGAGTAAGCGGCCAGTCGTTGGACTTCAATGATCACCGCCCTTATGTGCAGGGAGATGACATGCGCCTGGTTAACTGGAGGGTTTATGCCGCTACGGGCCAAATGGTCCTGAAAACCTTCGAAGAAGAAGTCAGTCCTTGTGCAGATATTCTTATTGATGGCAGCCAATCGATGTTTTATGTTGAAGAAAAAGCCATAAGGTCCATAGAAATGATTGGCTGGATTGTGGGTAGTTGTCAGCGCCAAGGACTTCGGCCCAACTTGATGGTTATGAAGAATCATGGCGTGGAAAATGTGGAATTCTTTAGTGAAGAGCAGTGCCCCAATATTTTCAATGGAGTAGCTTGCTCCTCCATAGACTTAAGTCATATTCCATGGAGGCGCAATTCTTTAAGAGTTTTTTTGAGTGATCTTTTGTACCCTGGCGACCCCCTTGAGTGGTTAAGGCCTTTGGCGAAAGGAGCGGGTTTGGCATGGCTCTACTGCCCTTACGACGAGTCTGAATCCAATCCTGAATGGTCAGATGATATGGAAATGGAAGATGTGGAATCAGGAAATAAAAGGAGGATTAGTCTGAGTTCCGATTTATTAAAACGCTACCGCTTGGCCTATGAAAGGCATACAGAAGAAGCCGAGTCTACCTGCACTCGATTAGGGGTATTCTTCAATAGGGTGAACTCTCAGCTACCCTGGTCTAAAGTCTTACCCTCATTAGGTGAAGATGGAGCACAATGGGTGAACTAAGTTTAGGCTCTCCTATTTTTCTCTGGGCTTTATTATCTCTGCCTTTGTTGTGGCTTATCCATGCCTTGCAACTCAAACTGCACAAGAAGCTCATCGGCACGCTTTTTCTTCTCGACCGACTTGAGCTGGATCACTACCAAGGTTCTCGAATTAGGCGTTTATTGCAATCACCTTCACTGTGGCTACAAACCCTTGTTTTACTATTCCTCACTCTACTATTAATCGATCCTTACTGGCAGCAAGAAATTCGCACCTCAAAATGTGCCATCGTAGTCGATAACTCGGCTTCCATGAGAGCCTTTAAGACTGAGTTCCAAGATGCCTTAGAAACAAATTTAAAGGCGTGGGGAGTCTTATCAAAAGCGACAGATTTCGCTTTATTTGGCAGTACGATTATGTCAGGTAAACAGCACCAAGGACAACAATGGTCCGCCTTATTAACAGCCCTCCATAATATGCCACTCCAAGGGGGCGAACATGATATGAGCCCAGCGCTACATCTGGCTCGTCAATGGGTGGGAGCCAATGGGTGCATTGTCTTATTAAGCGATCATCCGCGCAAAGTTTCTCCCGATGTGAATATGATTAGTTGCGGGCACAAAATCGATAATGTGGGCTTTGCTGGAGTGTCGGCGGAGAATCAAGGAAAAGAGTGGGCTGTGGAAGCAATTATCCGTAATTCTTCTGCAAAAAGCCAAACAAGATCGTTGGCCATATCTCAGCAATCGCCGCGAGTTATTACACTTAAAGCCCAAGAAATAAGAACGATCACGGCAAAGTTTTCCCATGCCATAACAAAAGCTCAGTTTTCTTTGGCTCATGATGCCTTCGCCCTCGACGATATATTAACAGTCGTGAAGCCTCAAGCCAAGAAGTTAAGTATGGGTATTACAGGAGAGCAAAATGAGGGCCAATTCTTAAAAGATCGCTTTGATTTACTGTACACAAAGCTCCATTGGAATCAAGAAAACCCTTACCTCAAAATCACCTTGCAAGACGCGCAACTAAGCGCTCTTTCTGAGCCTTTGAGTTACCGTATCATCTTCCATACCATCAAACACAAGGTCCGTCCTTCTGTCCTATCCCTTGTGCCCACTCAACATGAACTCGTTAGAGGCTTAAATTGGCCACCACTAGGAGCTGAATTAAGTGGTTTGGGTGAGATCTCATTAGAGCATGAAGACCTGGTCTTAGTTTGGCATAGAAGCTTACCCTTTCTGGTTCTAAGAAGCAAAACTCACCCTGATGGCAGAGTTTTTCAGGAGCTGCATATCAATACCGAATATAAGGACCAACTGTGGAGCTACCCTTCATTTGTTTTATCTTTGCACCGCTTTGTTGAAAACGCTGCTAAGGCTTGTCCCGCCTATGAACGAGCTAATAGAAAGTCCCCTACTGTATTGGATATTCCCGTTAAAAGTGAGGGCAACTATGAGTTATGCTGGAATGAGGAAAATGAAACGACTACCATAAGTAGTCAAAAGGGGTGGCTGCAAATTCCAACCCATATGGAAAGCAAAAGCCTGAAAGTATCGCACAAAAACACCCCCATTGCAGAGTATGCCTTTCAACTTGTGGATGGCAGAGAGGGGGATTTCAGTAAGGCCAAGACATTCCTAAGTAAAGGGAATATGGATATGGGCGAAAGTATTATGTCTCAGCAACGCTCAGATGATTGGAAAATATTGATCATACTCCTGGTGCTTTCCCTTTTAATGATCGATTGGCATATACGAGGGAGGCGTAACTCGTGAATCTAATTTGTTATTACCCCGAAGCTTTATGGCTCCTCGCTTTTTTAGCCTTAGGGATCTTACTCAGGCCTAAATGGTGGAATATTCTGCGCATCATTATGGTTTTGGTGGCAATTGTTTATCTAATGGATATTAATTGGACCCGGGAATCAGGAAAGCCTCGAGTGATGGCCATCCTTGACCTGTCCAATTCCTGCAGGGAAGATGTGCTTAATGTCTGGCAGGAAACCAAAGCCATTCTCAAGAAGTCCCAGCCCCAAGATGGAATACTGGAATCTTTTGCCATGGCCGGAGAGGCACGCTCGTGGCCTGCACAAGAGAACCTCAATTTAAATCCCACCAAAACACACCTTCGCCATGGAATTATTTCAGCCAGTTCGTCCATCCCGACTTATGAGCGGGCTAAGCTTTTGCTCATTTCCGATGGGCAAAGCACGGAGCCTTTAGATGGCTTATCCTCATACCTCTCTCGCCGAGGTCATCAGCTTTATTGGCGAAGAATTCATAAAAAACCTGCTGAAGATGCATCTCTATCCTCACTTAAACTTCCGGAACAAGCCCTACCTGGGGAACCCTTTTTGGTGAGTGTGGAGATCCTCAGTTCTGGAAATAGCATAGACGTTGAGCTTTACCGGGACCAACAATCATTGGGAGTTCAAAATGTTTCTTTAGCCAATGGTCGGGGCAGTTTTCAAGTCAAGGACCTCATTAAACAGCCCGGTCATTACCGCTATACCGCCAAAATCCGCAAACATAACGATAGTATAAGAGGGAATGATGCCCAAAGCCAGTCTATTCGTATTGAAGGAAGGGGTGGGGTTCTGGTCATTAGCCCTTGGTCTCCCGACCCCCTAGTTGAAAGTTTGCGGAGATCCGGCTTAAAAGTCATTCATACCAACCAACCAAGGAGTTTGTCCAAAGGGATCCTCAGTGGAGTCCAAGGCGTCATCCTTCATAATACCCCTGCCGATAAAATGCCCCAAGACTTCCTGAAAGCTTTGGTGCCTTATGTCGAACTGCAAGGAGGGGGATTACTTATGATTGGAGGTAAGCATAGCTATGCTTCAGGAGGGTATTACCGTTCACCCATTGATCCCATTCTTCCATTCTCCATGGAATTAAAGGAAGATAAACATAAAGTCTCATTAGCTCTAGGAATCATTTTAGACCGTAGTGGAAGTATGGGTGCTAAGGTAGGAGGAGGAATGAGCAAAATGCGCTTGGCCAACGAGGGCTCGGCTACGGCAGCAGAACTCCTGGGCCATAACGATGCCATTGCTGTTTTTGCTGTTGACTCTCAGCCTCACACCATAGTCGGCCTTTCAAAGGTAGGTCAAGATAGGGAGTACCTTGGGCAGTGTATCCGTAGTATTCAATCCATGGGGGGTGGAATCTATGTCTACGATGGGCTCGCAGCCTGTTGGGGAGAGATAGCAGCTGCCCCTCAAGCCAATAAACATATTATACTCTTCAGCGATGCCGCCGATTCCGAACAACCTGGCGATTATATTAACCTAGTGGCTGATATAACAGCTACGGGAGCAACCGTTTCTGTCATTGGACTCGGTCACCCTAGTGATGATGATGCCAATTTTCTCATGGATATTGCTAAAAGGGGCAATGGCAGGATGTTTTTCTGCGATAATGCCGTGGACCTTCCAGGGATTTTTGCTCAAGAAACTGTCAGTGTATCCAAGTCGACTTATCTCGAAGAAAACAGAAAAGTAGGCAAGTTAAAAGAACTCGCGCAGTTAGGCATCGGAGTCTCTTTACCTGAAACCATTCAAGCTTATAACCTATGTATTGCTCGGCCCAAGGCCACATTAGCAGCTTTAACCTCCGATGATGATAAAGACCCACTGTTGGCTTTTTGGCAACGAGGTGCAGGCAAAGTGCTGTGCTTTGCCTCCCCTCTTGCCGGCGCACATGCCAGTCGTTTACACAGTTGGCAAGGCTACGATGACTTATGCTCTAGCTTAACTCGCTGGATGATGAAAGGTGAATTGCCCTCAGGCTTAGGCTTAGAGCGACGTCAAGTGGGCGAAAGCATGCAGTTTGATCTATATTATGATAAGAGCTGGGTCGATAAAATTGCCAAATCACCCCCTCGTTTTCTGATGGTTGATATTCAGGAGAACCAGAAACATTTTGAAGTCAGGTGGGATCAAATAACTCCTGGTTCCTTTAGAGCGACCATTCCTCTCTCGGAAAACCGTGAATTATTCGGTGCCGTGTCCCTGGGGAATACGCAACTAGCCGCCGGGCCCTTACGCCTGGGAAGTTCAGCGGAATGGACCTTCGATAATGGCATCATCGATGATTTACGTCAGTCGACTTTACTATCAGGCGGAGGCCCTGCTCCAAGGCTCGACTCTCTTTGGAATCAAAAAGGGCTCATGACAGTCACTTCATTAAGGCCGGCTTTATGCTGGGTATTGGGCATATTGCTTCTGCTAGAAATGCTCGCTTATAAAATGGGCTGGAGATTGCTTTGGCTAGGAAAAGGTTTGAGCAAGGAGAATCTACCGCTACGAAAGTCATTTACTGCCCAGGATAAATCCACTGAAGCGAGCGGACAAGGACATTCAGGGTCTACTAAGCCTGATGCTGTGGACCCTTTTAAGCAACGGCTCGAAAAAATGAGACGACGCTAGCCTAGTCCTCAGTCAGGAATGAATTGTCGGGCAAGAGACCTCTCTTAAGAATGTGAAATGGGAATATGGATTTTGAGATGATTTGAAAGAAATTCTTGACATTCAATGTGAAATGTGAAAATGAGATCAAATTATTATTTCACTAGGAGATCCCATGTTTGATACAAGCCTTTCAAAGATTCTTTTTGTTGCAGTCTGCCTGCTCATAACCCTGATTGTATCAGTTATTGCAAGTAGAAATAAGGACTTCTAAGGGTTCATTCTTTGCATTCATTTTTGCCTTAGGCTACCAAAATAATAGCCATTTCTTTACAAAACCTTTTTCTCAGTACATAGCACCCCATGGCGAATAAAAAACAATCTGTACTGAAACTGGCACGCGAAAAGAAAAAAGCGAGTGCTAGGGCCCGTCGGGATGAAATTCAGAAGGCAGAAGAGCCCCAACTGAGTCCCCGCGGAATCCTGAGAAACATCCTTAAAAAGGTTGGACATGGGGGTAAACAAATTGAAACCATCATTTCCAGCATGGATAACGTGCAAGTGAATGACGCCATCGAGAACTGGAAACTCAAAAACGATTTAGAAGATTTATAACAGCCAATATGCCATTTTTCTCTTAAAGAGGAAAATGGCTTTTTTCTTATCAGTCTTGCCAATAAGCAAATAGAGTTATTTTCCATTTAATAGCTAATGCCTTTTAGTTGGGGATTGAAAAGAATCCTTCCCAGCCTTAAACAAAGGTTATGATGCGATTGCAAGTCATAAACGACTGTAAACTAGCAATATTATAGAAAATAACCATCCTTCATTTCGGGTAATTAAAATGATCGACAAAAGAGCCTACCGTCTTATAGGAGACATACAAAATTACGCCTGGGGCTGCAAAAATGAAAAAGCATTTATCCCCCAACTTACAGGCCAACCAGTTGAAGAAGGCAAGCCCTACGCCGAACTTTGGCTAGGCTCTCACCCCAAATGCCCTTCACAAATTGACCTTGATGGCCAAAGCCTCAATTTAGCTGAGCTCAGCGAAACTGACCAAGAAAAAATGTACTCTAAGAATTCTCTTGAGCAGTACGGACAAGGCCTGCCTTATTTATTGAAAGTCCTCTCTGCTGGAGAGCCCTTATCCATACAGGCTCACCCCAATAAAAAGCAAGCGGGAATTCTCCATGCTCAGCTTCCCGAGCATTACCCTGACGATAACCACAAACCCGAAATAGCTATTGCCATGGATTCGCTTCTGGCTCTTATTGGTTTTAGAGCTTTTAGTGTGCTTCAGGAAGCCTTCAAAGAGCTTCCCGAAATCGTAGAATTCATAGGTCCACAAGAATGCCAGCTTTTCCTTGAAGCTAAACCAAGCAATGAACAAGAAGAAAAAGACAGCCTAAAAGCTCTTTTTGGCTGCTTTATCAAACAAGGAAGCGACGAAAAACAACTCGCACAGTGCCTCAGCAAGCTTGCAGAACGCTTAAACCAAAAAGACGAACTCAACGGCCAAGAAGAACTTTTCACTCAGCTCTATCCCCAGTACCCTCAGGCTGATATAGGTTTATTATGCATCTTCTTTTTAAACCTCGTACACCTCAAAAAAGGCGAAGGAGTCTTCTTAAAAGCCTGCGTACCCCACGCCTACCTCAGTGGTAATATTATCGAATGCATGGCAAACTCAGATAATGTCATCCGCGTAGGCCTCACGCCTAAATTTAAAGATGGCGAAAACCTAGTAAAAATGCTCAGCTATGAAATGGGCCCCATTAGCATTATGGGCTCTGCGGATATAGAAAGTGATATTATCTATCAGCCCGATGTGGATGAATTTGAAATCACCCGTTTTAGCTTTGTAGATGAACTCACCAAAGAGTATGAGCAAAGTAAGTGCAGCATTGGTATTGTTCTTTCTGGTGAAGTCACCATCAAATACCCTGAAGGCACAAGCCATAGTTTCAAGAAAGGCGAAAGCTTTATCCTACCTGCCATATTGACGGAAATGTCTTTTCTTGGCAATGCAGATACTGAGTTTTATTTAGCCACTGGAAAGTAAAAAAAATCACAAAACTTCACCATTAATGAGCCAAAGTGTTCTTTTTGGGTGAATGCCCTAACCGTCCGGGGTAAGCCGGCATCAAACTTTTGCGCAGAAAGCTCTTCCATAACAGAGTTAAGGTATTCGTCGTAGGTTCTTGCCACATCAAAGCAATATGTTTGCCCTGAAGGTGATTTCCCAAAAGTGGGATATCATGATCTCCCAATTCAGATTCGGTGGGGGTATGATAATTCCATTCAGTCGAGGGTTCGAAGTGATGAAAAATGGAAGAATTAAATATCCAAAGTATACTTGATTAACAGAATCCTAATTCCACCGCAACTTTTTCAATGAAAACCAAGGCTTCTTCATAAGATTGCTCTATCGTATCCATTTAAAAAACAACCATTAATGAATTTATTGACTTATTTATCTAATATTTCTGTAACATGGACATTGATTTAACGTCTAATCTTATGTAATACACAGCAATCTGTAAAAATAGCAACAATCATCAATTCCCTTTTGTTGGAGGAAACACGCATGAAGTTATATTTTATCCAAACACTAAAATTAAGCCTCTTGGCCTGTTTTAGCCTTCTATTTAGCCTAGCCTGTGGCGGAGGAGGAGATGGCTCTGTTCTTGCCACTCCCGATATTGAAGGTGAATCCGCAACTGGAACTGAAGCTGCAAGCGAAAAGTCATCGGTCTATATTGGCCTTAAAGATGCCGATGGCGACTTTGTCAGTTACCAAGTGGACGTCCTAGAATTAAAACTCACCAAAGCAGATGGCTCTCAAGTTAACGCCTTACCTAATAAAACAACAGTTGACCTCGTCCAATATGCCGAGTTAAGCGAATTTCTTACCGTAGCCTCCATACCAGTAGGCACCTACACAAGTGCATCTATGGTTATCGACTATGGTCAAGCGAATGTTCAAGTGGAAGTCGATGGAGTTGCAGAAACAGCCAGTTTAATCGACGATGACGGAGAAGATTTAACTGACGAAATTGAAGTTGTCATTAGCTTTTCCAATGCCGATAGTTTAACAGTTGTAAAAGGTGTTGCCGCTCATCTATCCCTCGACTTTGACCTCGACGCAAGTAATGAGGTAGACCTTTCTGGCACCGCTCCTGTGGTCACTGTCACCCCCACATTATCTGCCGCTTTAAATCCAACGAATCTTGAAGACACTCGCGTAAGAGGAATGCTGGCCAGTGTCGATGAAACAAACCTTCAAGTCGAACTCAACATCCGCCCATTTGCCAAAGCTGGAGGCAATGATGATTTTGGTTCCATAACCCTCCAGCTTAGCTCAAGCTCAACAGCTGAAGTTGACGGTGAAGCCCGAAGCGTTACAGAGGCCTTAGCCGCCTTAGCTGCAGTCCCCACAACAACACTGGTATCAGCCCATGGCGACATCGATCTAGACAACCAAAGATTTACCGTTGAAAACTTATATGTAGGAAGTAGCGTTCCCGGAGGCGATAAAGACCTGGCTTTAGGCTCAGTCCTTAGCATAAGTGGCAATATCTTAACCCTCAAAGGAGCCACCATCACTCGAGTTGACGGAACCCTGACTTATAACGAAACTACGACAATCACCATTCCTGACGATACAACAATCCGAGAACGACATACCGCATCAGGCAACTCCGAACTCAGTGATATAGCTGTTGGAACTCGCCTTTGGGTTTTTGGCGAAATCACCAGTGGCGACTTAGTTGCTGACCATGTCCGAATTGGCGTTAGCTCATTAGTCGGACGAATCACCACCAAAGGCTCAGACTCTTTAACTCTCAACTTAAAATCAGTGAATCACCGCAAATCCAGTGAATTTACAGGCATAACTGACCCCTATACTCTAACTACAAGTCTCACCCTTAGCGACTTTGCTGTGGGCGATTTAGTCAAAGTGAAAGGGATCATAGATAGCTCAGGCATGAATGCCACATCAATCAGCGACTGGTCCCACAAAAACAGAGTGCATATCAGCTGGGAAAAAGCAGCAAGCACAACTCCCCTTGATACCCTAAGCTCCACTGAGATTAAGATCAATTTAACAGCAGCAGTCATCGGTGATGTCCACCACGTTTTCCGTGGTGATGGCCCAGAAAATATAGCGACATATAACAGTGGAGTTTACACCATATCCCCTAAAACAAATGCCGATACTTTCTCCATACTCTATATGCACAATACGACAAATTACGATACTTTTGCCGATTTTTCCACTGCCTTGACCTCCTATATAGATGATGGCAAAAAATTAAGAAGAATCATAGCCACAGGAAAATATGATGAAGACACATCCACCTCTTCAGCCAGAATGATCAGAGTCAAGCTGAACAAATAAAATCAATCTTGACTCATCGTTGATTATTATTTCAACGATTCTTTTTATTCATTCAAATACCCTCAGCTTTGCTGGGGGTATTTTTTTGGTATTCAGGTTATCTGTAATACAGGCCGGTATGGGTTTGTCTTATAGGGAGCATCCAGCAACCCACCAACTAGAAGCTTTCATTTTACCACAGGGATCACGAAGGCTCACAGAGGAAGAGCTCAATCACACAAGCATCTGAATTACGAGGGCATAAATGTCATTTATACTCTATAACCTCGATGGTGAATATATTGTTTCCATGCAAAATTAAGTTAATATATGTACCCTTAAGCTTGACTGATCACCATCATAAATTCGTCACCGTATTGCTCTAGTTTACGCTTCCCCACACCCTTCACGGCCAAAAAACCACTCTTGCTTTGCGGCTTAGTGCGTGCCATCCCGCGCAGAGCTTCATCAGAAAAGATAATATAAGGAGGCATGCCTTTTTTTGAGGCAATCTTCTTTCTTAGAGCTCTCAGTTTTTCGAAAAGAGCTTTGTCCACCCCTTCCCAACTTCCCTTATCTTTAGCATTAGAACCAGACCTTCGTTCCTGCTTAGAGCTCTTGCTTTTTTCGGTTATGGGTAAACCTAAGCGAACATCACTTTTGCCGTAGCAGATATTTAGGCCTATGGGGGTTATTTGAACAATAGGGTAGCCTGTCTCGGTATTCATTCTCAAAGCGCCTTGCATCATAAGTTGGTCAAACCATGTTCTGAGGGCGACGACATTTTGTCCTTTCATTAAACCATAAACACTTAATTGATCATGACGGTTTCGGCGGATTTTTTCATTGTCTTTTCCTAATAAAACATCCACCACATGACCAACACCAAAGCGGTTTTCGCAGCGAAAAACAGCACTTAAAAGCTTCTGAGCAGTTATAACAGCTTCTTTTGCATCCAGCTCTTTCGTTTCATCAAGGCACACATCACAAGCTCCACACTTTTGGCTACGGGCTTCTAGTGCTTGATTACCTTCTGGGGTGGCTGGGTAAGAAAAGGAGAAATACTCTGTCAGGAATTGATGGCGACAAATGGGGGCGGAGGCAAAACGACTGATATCTTTGAGGTGGGCCTCAAAAACAGCCTTTCGGTCTGGAGACAAGGGGAAGTCACGTTCTGCCAAACTCCTGTGTGTGGCAATATCACTATAATTATGAAAAAGCACACACTCGGCCGCCAAGCCATCACGGCCAGCACGACCCGATTCCTGCTGGTAATGCTCGATGCTCTTTGGAGTATTTGCGTGTATGACAAAACGTACATTGGACCGATCGATTCCCATCCCGAAAGCCACTGTGGCAATAACGATATGAATATTTTCGTTCACAAACTCTGCTTGAATACGAGATCTATCACCTGCTGCCATACCCGCATGATAAGCAGCACAGTTCAGGCCCGCACTCTGCAATTTTCCGGCAAGGCTTTCCGTGCTTTTGCGGGTGAGGCAATAGATAATGCCTCCCTCTCCAGGGTGACGATTCACGACTTCGAGAACCTGTTTGGTAATATTATCGCGAGGAAATGATCGATAAATCAGATTGGGGCGATCTGGATGACCTAAAAGCTGTTCCGGGTTCCGTAAGCCTAGTTGGTGAGCAATATCTTCCCTTACCTGTTCCGTAGCCGTGGCCGTAAGGGCCATTCGGGGCACATGGGGCAATGAGTCAAAAAGAGGCCTCAGTTGGCGGTACTCAGGCCGAAAGTCATGCCCCCAGTGAGAAACACAATGGGCTTCATCGATGGTGATTAACGCCAAGCGAGGAGCAATGCTTTCCAGCAAATGACCGGAGCATAAGCGTTCGGGGCTCACATAAAGCAAGTCCACTTCTCCAGCATCCAATAGTTTATAGGCCTGCGTGCGATCCTTATCAGAAAGATTGCTGTGAAGAGTTTCCGCTCTAAGCCCTGCTTCGCGAGCCCCCGCGATCTGATCATCCATCAGAGCGATAAGAGGTGATATGACTAAAACAATGCCGTCTTGGGCTACTGCAGGGAGTTGATAACAGAGGCTTTTGCCGCCCCCCGTGGGCAGAATAACCATTGAATCACGTTCCGCTAGAGCGGCTTGAATGGCCTCTTTTTGCAAAGGTCTAAAGGAGCGGTAGCCCCAATGTTTTTCTAGTAATTCTTCTAATACGCCCATTTTTAGCTCCGAGTGGGCTTAATATACAGCAAAAAGCTAATGAAAAAGCATTAGGCAATTGGGGAGCGGTTTTAGCCCTGTTAACGGAGAGATCGTGGGGCTAATGTTAAGGCCATAAACCTAGATTCCTGATGATGGAAGTAGATTTCGTTACTCAAAATTAAAGGATCGAATTTCTCTCTCGCCCCTGCATATCACCACTAAAAATCCCGCCCACTTATTCCTCAACTAACTCTTATGTCCTTAATTGCAACTGCTAGAGCCTTATTGACGCACACATATTTTATTTAATATATGTGTATAGGAGCAATTATGATTAGACATACCGTTGTATTTAGATTAAACCATCAATTGGGTTCTCCCGAGGAGAATGCCTTTTTGCTTAAAGCAGCAGAATTATCCGAAATTGAAACAGTCAGAAATTTTGAATGCTTACGTCAAATTAGCAAGAAAAACAGCTACACCTTTGGGCTATCCATGGAGTTTGCTAGTCAGGAAGACTATGATTTTTATAATAATCACCCAGACCATGTTGCTTTTGTTGAGAAGATTTGGCTCATAGAGGTCGCTGAATTTATGGAAATAGACTATTCACCCCACTCTCTCAAATCGTAATTTTATTATTGCACTTGAGTTGTATTAGGCAACATCGGTTTTATCTATGATGAGTATAGTATAGGTCTTTTAGTATTTCTGGTAACTTATCGTGACTGGCGTCTTCTACTAGTTTATCCAAATGAAATGCAGATTCTTCATATTTCCCTACTTGCAGAGAGCTAATCATTTTTTTGATTTTCAGCAGGTTACCAGACTTCTCCTTGCGGGCTTCTGGTGTATTGGCACTGTAAACTTCGAAAATACCGACTTTGTTCTTTAAGCCTTTGATCTGCTCTTTACCGAGATAACGAAGCAGAAAGCTGTCTTTATTTTCGATAGCCTCGTATGTATGTTCAGATATAATAATATCGGCTTTATACTTTTTGCATAAGCCCTCACAGCGCGAAGCGAGATTGACGGTATTTCCATAAGCCCCAGAAGACATACGGTTATCAGTTCCTGCAATCCCCAAAGCCACTGTTCCCGTATTAATCCCAACACCCACTTCTATGGGTGTATAGCCCGCACGCACACGGCCATCATTATATATTTTAAGACCATCAACAATTGATACAGCAGCATGTAGTGCGTTATCTGCACAGCCCGATTTCATAACAGGGAATAAGGCCAGAGTTCCATCACCTAGATATTGGTATACAAAACCTTTGAACATGGATATAATAGGTTCAACTCTTTTATAATAACTACTCATAAAGTTGAAGCACTCTTTACCTGAAATATTTTCACTGAAGGTTGTGAAATTACGAATATCGACAAAGAGGATACTGTAATCGGCTTCCAACTTACAGGCCACATTATAGACTGTATCGAACTCAAGACTAAACTCGTGTTTATTGTCGAGGAATATTTCAGGGACAAATTTCTTAAAAAGCTTTACTTGCTTTTCTAGCTTTTTTCGTGTTGAGCTTAAGTCTAAGCAGTTTTGTATCCTAGCATTAAGTTCAGTTTTAGTAAAAGGTTTTTTTACAAAATCATTCCCTCCCACAGAGAAGGCTTTCTGCAGCACCGCAGAACTTGTATCGGCTGTGCAAAATATAATTGGAGTGTGTGGGTCTTCTTCACGGATGGCAGCACAAACTTCAAAGCCATTCATATCAGGCATTTCGATATCAAGAATCACCAAATCGGGAGTAAATTGTAAAAGTTTGAGTAGCGCTTCCTGACCAGACGAGGCTTCTATCACATCATGGCCGTTTGATTCCAGCACCCTAGCAATAAGTTTCCTCATAAGTGCTTGATCTTCTACAACAAGAACACGGGAAGGCAAAGTTTCTCCAAAATAAGTATTGAGGTAAAAATTTTACTAAAGATCGTGCAAGTCAATGTTTTTTTAGTTTTTCACAACTAGAAGGCAAGTGAAAAGCTCAGTGTGCAGACTAGTTCTTGAGCCCGATCTGTTCTCAGGGGCAACAGGGCTAACGCATCAAAATCATAAGTCATTGAAAAATAAGCCACAGAGCGCACAGAGGCCTCAGAGAAAGGCTCAGTGTTCTCTGAGGCCTCTGTAGCTAAAATATTT
>JADGBV010000189.1 GCA_015231345.1 Planctomycetota bacterium | reverse complement strand
AAAAAGCTTCCATATAACCATCTTCAAACAAATGACGCATGCGTCGAATCAATTCATCACGTGTTTGCTTTAATGCCTGTTGAATTTGGTGAGGAGCAGAACCCTTACGCACAGGATTCTCGATAGGCCAATAAAGAACAGCGGGGTAACCAGGAAATGATAGCATTTTCCTGCGAAAACACTTACAAAGCATGATGACAACATCGTAAACTTCACGGCTTAAATTTTCTGCGACGTGAATACCATCATCAGTAAATTTGATTTCAGCCTCCTCGAGCACACTCTGCATAATGTAATCGGTAGGGTCGAAAGCTGTACGGGTCTGGTAGACCTCAGCTTTTCCCTCGCTAAAATGATGAGCGACTTGAGCAGCCATCTTCCTTTTTATGGAATGCTCTTCACTCATGAATAGAATTTTCATAACCCCTGCTCCTATCAGGTAATCATTAGAAGCTTAAAAAATAAGGGTGGCATACTACACCATTGTCTCAAAATTCCAGCACAATTTCTATTTTTTTTATATGTAGCTCTTGATTCCTTAATTTAAGCATCCAGAAAGGATTAGACCCACATCACATAAGAAACAGGTTTTCTCCTTTATTTATAAGGCTTTCTAGCCTGATGTTACGCTCACGCCATCCAAAAGAATATGGGGAATCAGGTAGCAACCGCCGTCAGAAAAACATTTTTCACCTAGAGTGAGCCCTTCGTCTAAAACTTGAAACAAGTTCCCAGAAATCATCATTTCCTTTACAGGGCCTACCTTTTCTCCCTTTTTGTAGAATTGAGAGCCCTTAGCTACCCCTGAAAAATCACCCGTAACAGGGTCCATATTTCCCGAAAACCGACTAGGCTCAAGTAAAATATCGCTCATTGCACGCAAAGAAGACAGGTTTTTCGAGCCTGGTTTTACATAAGTACAGTGGGGACCTCCACCATTTCCAGTAGGCTTCGTGCCTCTACGGTTGGCTGTATAAACCGAATCAAGATGTTTTTGCAAAACGCCATTACCCACAAGAGTCATCTCTTGAGTAGGCACCCCTTCACCACTGAAGGGAGTGCATCCTCGCAACGTCAAGTCATGAGGGTGATCTTCTATGGTTAAATTTTCAGGAGCGACTTTTTCATGCAAACTTTGCTCCCATTTACTCTTTCCATCCATAATATTAGCACCCAACATATGATAAATGAGAGGCTCTATTAAAAGCTCATCAACAAGCGCTGGCGAGAGCAAGACTTGTCCTTTATACGATTCACCTTGCCCTGCCCCTAAGCAATTGATAAGTTTCTCCTTAAAAGTCTCGGTTGATTTTAGAATCTTCTCAGGTGCTTTTGCAAGAAAGTAAGAAAAATCGCTAATATAGTCAAAGCTTGTAATATCATCACCATCGATGCCCATACCCATCATGGACCAAGTTAGTGAACTGCCTCGATCGAAGGCTCTCATGCCTTTTGAGTTAGCTATCACGCGCACACCAGAACTTCTTTCAATTGATGCTGAATCGATACTGATTCTTTTATCAGACAATAAGCCGCCCATCAACAACTCACTCAACTCGCGCATCTTGCCCATGCTGATTTGATCTAGCGCCTCATCAAATGGAAAAAGCAAATCCACATACTCACTTTTTCCAGCCAACCCCAAATACTCATCGGCCACAGAATATTTCGCCAAGGTCAAAGCGCGATCAATAGCTTCTGCTACTTTGCCTGGATTTAATGTATTAATGGAAGTTGCACCGGCTTTCTGATCTTTATGAACAGTTAAGGAGACACCAACGCCTTCATGACTTCCTGCACTATTGAAGTCATTTTTTTCATAATTGATTTTTGAAGAGTCAATAAATGATGACGAAGCAAAAACATCATCTGCCCCTGCTTTTATGGCTTGATCAATAACCATATCTAGAGCCTGAGAAAGCTCTTGTTGTTTTTCTTGAGGGTGCATTACTGCCGGCCTCCTATATTAAGAACACAACGCAAATAAGGGCCACCAGCATCAACTTTGGCAGGCTGACCTTTACCGCAGTAACCACTCCCCAAGTCCCACTGAAAATCTTTTGAAACCATATCGACTGAATTTAAAACATCAAAGGCGATGCCTGAAAGAGTCACTTCACGGTACATTTTCTCTCTGCGACCATTTTTGATATCATAAGCACAATTTGCGCCAAACATAAACTCACCTGTAGCATCAGCCTGCCCACTCCCCGCTCCTTCAATAAGCAAACAATCTTCTGAGTCGGCCAACATCTCATCAAAACTATGAGCGCCTGGCTCAATATAGGTATTCGTCATACGAATGAGAGGCTCATCAGAATAAGACCAAGCCCTAGAATTACCCGTAGGCTCAACTCCAAATTCATAAGCACTTTCCCTGTCGTGAAGATAACTATTCAACTTACCCTTTTCAATAATGGCTGTTCGATCACAAGGAACGCCTTCATCATCAAATGGGATTAATCCACCCGGCCCTCCAGCAAAAGGAGGTACGCCACTATCGTATAGTGTAACCAGTGGAGAAGCCACTTGGGAGCCTAATTTTCCTTGAGCAATAGAGCCCGCTTGAACAAAATCCGCTTCCACAGTATGTCCAATAGCCTCATGGCAAAGTAAGCCAACTAAAGAAGGTGAGAGTATCACCTTGCGCTTACCGCCGCTTAGGTATGAAGCAGAAAGTAAATCGACAACTTCTTTAGCCGTATCTTCAATGATATTATGACTCGTGGGATGAGAGAATAAACAATCCCAACCACCAGTAACACCCACTGCGCGTCCAGTGCTCAGTTGCTCAGCGCCTTTACTGGCATAAGCATAAGTTTTAAATTCCGATCTCACCAAGCGCCTACGACAACTCGCTCCATCACTGCTCACTATGATTTTATCTTCAAAAATCTCAGAGTATCTTGAGATGGCAGTGTTGATATATGAACTTTTAGATGCTAATTCTTTTTCCGTTTCTATCACTCTTTCCATTTTATCAGAAAGCGCCATGGCTTTCAGGCTCTCAAAGCCCTCTTCTAAAAAGTCATCCGTCGATAACTTGCATTCTCTTAAACCAGCCACTTTCTTTTGGCGGCTTTTCGCAAGTTCTTTAGCCGACTCTCTGGCTTTTTCGATAGCCTTTTCTATAGAGCTTCGATCAACCTTCGAAGTGCTAGAAAAACCCCACACACCATAAGCCAAAACCCTTACGCCAACACCAATCTGAGTACTCGAACTCGCTTGGTCCACACGGCCTTTTTGGGCCATAACAGCATTGGTTAAATTCTCGTGGTAACGAAGCTCAACATAATCTTGCTGAGCCTTAACAATATCATCTAAAAAACTCTTCATACCCTTCGCCATTGTTAGGTGGTCTTTATAATCGCTCCCAAGATTTAGCACTCCACTTCTCCTTCTTGTTTTTAACTCTTTAACGTGCCAGATAAATACTGTATAATTATCGCCTCTGAAATGGAAGCTCGAAGCTTCATTCAACGCTTCCCCTCGGGGCCCATATTCAAGAATGGCACTATTTCTTTCTACGAAGGCGATGAGTATGATTTACTTATTTGTGGCATTGGTTTAATCAATTGCTCCTACGCGCTAGGCTTGATAGCGGACAGAAGTCATAAGTATTACCTTAATTTAGGTATTGCAGGAGGGCTATCAAATGAACTCAAAATTGGAGAAATTATAGAGGTCGGTCAATGCCATTCGGCCCATATCAAACACCCTTTTCTCCATCACCTAAATGCCTTTAAATGGGGGCCAGGTAAAACAATTACTAGCGCGGGAATGGCAATTCATGACAAAAAAGCCAAAGAAGAGCTTGGGCAAAATGCTGAGCTGGTTGATATGGAAGCTTTTGCCATAGCCACTTGTGCTTATTATGCTAAAACACCTTTGCTGATGCTAAAAGCTATTAGCGATAATGCAGATAAAGAAGACACTAAGGATATTATTAAGCGAATCCCAGAATTGATGAACTCACTCTGGGAGCGCTACGCTAAACTCAATATGGAGCCAGGTATTGTTAGTGCTGTGAAGGTCTAAGATAGACCCACAAAACCCCTACTCCGGAGCTTCTCCGTAAGGCATCGGGGGGATTTTCCCAATCAAACGGCAATAAACAGCAAGAGAGCCTCTATGATGCGCACAGTGATCAGCTAAAGCGCCGATAATAATATAGCGAGGCACTCCACCCATAATGGGCCCTTCAGCTAAACGCTCTAATAAAAATTCATCGTTGCAAGCTACAATTCTATCTTTTGCTTGAGCAAAGGAATCTTCGAGCCATTGACGGGCCTTTTCCAAACTCGTGTAAGCCATGACTTTTTCCTGATGAGCTTCAAAGTCCATATCGAAGCCATCGTTACCTAGCATGCCATCTAGAAACCAATCATTAGATTGAGCTGTATGGGCAAATTGTTGGGCAACGCTAAACATCTCTTCAGCCGGAGCAAACAGGCTATCTTCTTCTTCGAGTACATCCGTACTGTTCAAAAAGAAGACTCGTGTGGTATCGAGTTTATTAATTAATCCATCTTTAAGCATAGCTGAACCTCTGGTTATTCTTTGATTGCTGCGTAGACCTCATCTGGAATCACCGCGCCGACCACCTGCACAACGGACGAACCGGTTTTATTACCCATCTGAGCGCATTCTGTAAGCGACCATCCTTGAGTTAAGCCATAGATAAAACCACTCGCCCATAAGTCCCCTGCCCCAGTCGTATCAACAGCATTCACTTTAGTGCCTTTTACTTCAACTTTCTCTTCACCACAAGCTACTAGCACACCATCGGCACCTAACTTCACAATAGCAAGTTCACTGATTTTTCTAAAAATCTCCAAGCTCTCATGAGGCTCTACGCCGGTATATTCTTTAGACTCGTCTTCATTAGCGATAATCACATCCACATAGTTAGCAAGAATATCTGCTAAAGCATCTTTAAATATACGAACAACTTCAAAGCTACTCAAGTCTAATGAAACTCGGCAACCGGCAGCTTTTGCACACTTCAAAACCTTCATGGCGAAGTCGTTATTGAAAAGCAAATAACCTTCAATATGCACAAGATCAAAACCTTTAAAAGTCTCATCGGAAATTTCATCACAATTAATTTCAGCTGCTGCACCGAGGTAGGTAAACATACTTCTTTCAGCATCTGGAGTAATGATAGATAAAACTTGACCCGTTGGATTGTCGCTTTTCACAAGAGAACTCTTTACGCCCCACTCTCCAAGTTGACTTTCAATAAAGTTACCAGGTTCGTCATTCCCGCGCTTACCCAAAAATGAGCTATCGCCACCGAGTTTTGCCAAACCAACAGCAGTGTTACAGGCTGATCCTCCAGGAGCCAACTCGGCTTTTTCGGAAGATTTAGCTAATATATCATCAATTTCGGCCTTCTCAACTAAGGTCATGCCACCTTTTTCCTTGCCGATTAACTTAAGAAAGTCATCACTTTCTTGAAGCAGTATATCGTTAAGAGCTGCGCCAACACAGAGAACTTTATTTATTTGCATCGTATTCCTTTAATATTAATGAATGGCAGAACCATCTTCATACTCTAGAGTAGTCATATCCACACTCATGCAGTTGGATATACCTGTATCTTGCATTGTCACACCGTGTATCACATCAGACAAACTCATGGTACGACGGTTGTGAGTCACAACCAAAAACTGACAGCGATCGGTAAAACTGCGAATCGCTTCCATAAACCTATCCACGTTGTGTTCGTCTAGAGGAGCATCAATCTCATCCAGAATACAAAAGGGAGATGGTTTATAGAGGAAAATAGAAAACAAGAAAGCGATTGTTGTCAAAACTTTCTCGCCCCCACTCAACTGACTTAGAACTTTAGGCGACTTACCCGGAGGTGAAGCTGAAATAGTAATACCCGCATCTAAGGGGTTCACGTCTTTTTCAATTTCCAAACGTCCCTGACCACCACCAAATAAACGGCGGAACATAATAATAAAATGCTCGTTCACTTTATCGAAAGTTTCTTTAAACATCTCGTTACACTGACGATCTAAATCTTTAATGAATGTATCCAACTTAGAAAAGGAACTCGTTAAATCTCCCATTTGCCCTTTGAGGTCCGATTCTCTTTCTTCAAGAGACTTAAGTTCTTCCACGGCCTCAAAATTCACATTACCTAGATTCCCCAATTTGGCATCGAGCTCAGAGATCCTCTGATTAGCCTCTTCGACTAACTTAGGAAAATCATCATCACGTAAGAAAAGCTCATCTTCATTTTCTCGACGACTAAAGTATATGTCTTCAATATTCACATGAAACTCGGCATGAATACGGTTAAAAAGCTCTTCTTGTTTAACTCGCAAACCTTCTTCCTTAACCGCAATATCTGTTAATGCATGATCACTTTTCCTTAATTGATCAGCAATATCCAAAGCGCTTTTCTGCAACTCTTTCCTTCGGTTACGTACTCCATCACGATCCTCTTTCATCTTAAAGTAGACAGCCTGTTGGGAGTTCTTTTCGTTTTGAAGTTCATCGAAACGCTTAGAGACACTTTCTAAACCTACAGATATTTCATCACGTTCTTTATTTTTCTGAAGAATAATTTCATGACGCCTCTCAAGCCTCTGCTTAAGCTCACTAACTTTTTCAAGAAGATACTCTTTTTCCCTGGCTGCCGATTGGGAACGTTCCAGTAAGGAAACCCTCTTCAGCTCTCTTTCCTGAAGAATAGCACCAGATCGATTCAGCGTCTCTTCTAGCTCTTTGAATTTCGCTTTATCTTCATCGCTAATGCCTTTTTGAGGTTCATTTTGCAATTGATCGATTTCGTCTTTTTTGGTTTGCAAATCATTTTGCGCTTCTTGCACTTGGATAATAAGGTTATCCTTTTCGCGTGCATTTATGATTTTTTCTTGTTTCATGCGCATGACTTCCCGCTCGGCGACAGCATGCTTTTGCTCAGCCATTTTGACTTTCTCTTCAGATTGCTGCAGGCGAGACTCAACCAATGAAAGCTGTTTTTGACTTTTCTCTTCACGATTCAGAAGACTTTCATGTTTCTCCATGTAAATTTTCTGTTCTCTCTCATTATTTCCAAGAACCATTTCCAACTCTTCAATTTCGACCTTACGGCTAATAATCCCACTATCCTTTGACTTACCCCCTCCAGACATGGCACCTTCAGGTGAGATAAGATCCCCTTCTAAAGTAACAATACGCACCTTATGGTCTTTACTAATAGCCAAGGCATGGTCCATCGTATCAACAACTAATGTTCCATTGAGCAAATGAGAAAATAAGCGACTGTATTGACCATCATGACTAACTAAGTTGATAGCCTCCCCTTTAACCCCAGGGTAATTAAGAATGCGCCCTTCAAGTTTATTACGCGGGCGAATCCTATCTAAAGGTAACATGGTCGC
>JADGBV010000188.1 GCA_015231345.1 Planctomycetota bacterium | reverse complement strand
ACGCCCAAAGGCGTAATCGATGGCATTGAATACTCTTAGTACAACTAAGGGCTCTGCTCCGATAATATCATGATTTCTTCGGGTGTTAAGGCTCTGTTATAAACGGCAAAATCATCAATTTTTCCAGCTAAGCTTTCTGGGATGCCTTCGCTATCGAATTTACTGTTTTCAGCTAAGGAGCCAAGGCCGGCATCATCACCATGTGAACCTAGCTGCATACCCATACTGTTTAGTGCATCAAACTCTACACCGTTTAAGTAAGCCCGAAACTGACCTTCATATGGCGATGTTGGGTTTTGAGTTGCATTTAAAACGAAAGCTACGTGATTCCATTGATATTTATTGACTCCCGAAATTGACTTGAACGTTCCATTCCAGATATTATCGTCATCAGAATCGAACTCGGCATCCCAGCCACCTACTTTGAGATTATTATCATCAAGATAGATATTAAGCCCACGCAATGTACCACCTTCTTCGTATATCATCTGACGACCATTCAAGTCCCTTGCGTAAAACCAAAGCGATACAGACCTCTCTATAAGTGGAGTTGGTGTTAAATTTAGCAATGGGTTGTCTTTAATCACAATCGAATCTTCAGGACTATCTAGATATGCAGTACCTTTAAATACGCCACCATGCTTATAAATATCAACGACTTCATTGGTATTAAGAGTAAGATTAGCATCCCTGTCAGAGAAATCCTGGTCGAAATTAATGTAGGCGATTCTATCTATTGTCGAAATATCATCTACCGCAGAGAAATAGCTTTGGTACAAACTATTTACCTGATAATCGCTCAAGTGCTTTTTATATACCAATACCTCATCCATTTCTCCTTGGAAGAAGTGTTCATGCATCCTATTAACTCCGAGTTCAAAACGAGAGAATTGTGTACCAGAACCCTCCTGACGAGCAATAAGCTGACCATTTCTATAACATGAAATATATTGGTCATCACAACTGATAGCCAAATGAGTCCATTCACCGGCAACTTCGCCCATGTTTTGTTCAATGCCACTTGATCTATAACGATAATTTGATTGCCCATCGACATCGAGTTGAAAACCGCCATTAGCATTATTATTCATTAAAGCTGTGTAGTTTACTTGATTGGGCTCATTTGATTTTACCCAAAGAGATAGTGTATACTCACTCCAGTAGCTGCTTTCAAGAGCTTTAATGACATGGTCGTCGTTCCCGTCAAACAAGAAGCCTGCACTCTTTAAGCCACTAGTGCTTATCGCACCAAAATTAGTTCCTGTGTATCCATTTGCCGATAAGTCATCCACCTGACCTGGAGATCCCCATTTAAATGACCACTGCAAGTCAGCCTCAGGCAAATCTTGCTTTTCAGGTGCACTCATGTAGATAAATGCCCTTAGTGCCGGTACAGTAATCGTTCTATCTCCTGAAACATCAAAAGACGAAAGACCTGGGGTTTCATGACTAGCCTCAACCCCGTTACACATGGTATACCACATTCCATTTTTCGTAAAAGGCACTTCGACTTCTACCTCCTTGTCTCCATAATTTATTAATATAACGAAATCATTGTCTCCTTGATAACCTCGATATGAATAACCTAAAAGACCCCCGTCAGCCCCTCTACCCAAGCTGATGAAGTTGAATGTATCTGCCGGGTCGAGTTCTTGATGAAGAGTCGGGTGAGCAATACGTAATTTTATGAGGGACGATAAATACTGAAAGAAATCCGATCCAGAATCAATATACTTAGCCCAATCAATACTAGTTTTTTTCTCACCAAATAGAGTTTGGTCATAAAGCACTTCATCTCCCATCCAAAACATGGGAATTCCCTGAGCGGTCATCACATTAATGTAGGCGAGCTTTGTTTTTTGTGGTGTAGCAGAGTCATAGAAGGTCATAACGTTGTCCAAATCGTGTGAAGAAATGTAATTAATCACTTCTGCTGGGTTATTCCAACCAAGATCTTCTTTAGAAAATTGCACTGGTGTGTAGCCTTTATAGTGAAAACCACTACTAAAAAAGCTTTTTGTTCTACTTTTTAACTGTGCATGCCAAGAAGATATAACTGGTTCTCCTTTTTCTGTGTTATACTGTTGAATCAGCGAATCAGTAGTACGTGAAAATCCTTCAAAAGTATAATATCTATCGGAATAACCTTCATTTCTGAGTTCATCTATAATGTCTATAAGAACAGAAGTTTCTAGGTGATCAGTTGCATCAAAACGGAAACCGTCAACACGATATTCATCAAGTAAGTGTTTTATGCTTTCTTTAGCCAGACGTCTAGCAGCAGGTTTGGTTAAATCCAAAGGCACTCCCCATGGAAAGTCTGGGTCCTCATATGTATACTCATTTTTATCGATTTTATACAGCATACATTCAGTGTAAATATGATTATATACGACATCGACTAGAACTGCGATACCGGCTTGGTGCGCTTCATCAACGACTTTTTTCAACTCATTAATTGCTGATCCATTTGAAACGTCACTAGATAAGTTTTCTTCAGGTGCGAAAAATCCTGAACTATTATATCCCCATGAAGTTGAAGCAGAATAATGGTGATGTATAGGTGTAAGTTCAATTGCGTTAATGCCAAGATCCTGCAGGTAGGGCAATTTCTCTACCACACCGGTATATTTCTCTCTATTTGTGATAGTAAAATCACCTTTAGTAAAATGTCTAACTGCCATTTCATAGATTACAAGTTCGTTTTTATCTGGTCGTTCCCAGTTTTCACTTTGCCAATCATAATTGTCATCAACCATGATGATTGTGTTGTTGTTATTCGATTTATTAAAGGATCGCCCATAAGGGTCTTGTACATATTTAGGATTTTTAAAGCTTTCACTGAAGTACTTGTACTCTTGCCCAGGCATAGCGTTAGTAATTGTTGTAACCCACACTCCACTGGTTAATCGTTGCATATTGCCGTCACTTCTATTCCAGTTATTAAAGTCGCCAATAACTTGTACATTAGTGGCATTAGGAGCATACAAGGCAAATTTGACACCATTACCCTCTCCTAAGTATGTCGAACCTAATGCTCCCTGGTAATCACTAATTTCTCCTGCATATGTAATAGAACATTCTGCCAGAAAAAGAGAAATAATTAAGGCTATCGTCAATACTTGATCGAAATAAACCCTATTATCTTTATTTTTGCTAATCGCCCATCTATGAAGGTGCGAAAATAATGTTGTTAATTTGTAATTTTTAATATTGTTTTTTATCATTGCAGTCCTTATTGTGTTATAAATTATTAATTAGCGAATTTCAGTTGAACTCATTGTTAGTTTCAGCTTATACGCTATGAAAAGATTCAGGATAGTTGAAATTCTTGATTTAAACAAATCCCCTAACGGCTCAATATGGAATTAATTATAGTTAGCTATTTCATTATTAGACCTCCTGGAAATGGAATTTTTTGATGTTATATGATATATATGATATATGATGTCATCTCCAATTATATAGTGGACATATATTCTTAAAGAGAATAGTGTATATGATTTATATACTGAAATATTATCTAATCCTGATCATAACTAGTTCTAATTCATAATATTAATAATCAAAATATCTATATCACACGATCGTGTGATATAGATATTCGTCCAATTGATTAGGCTAAGTATGCGCTCTATGCTGATTAGATGTAAATCTCAAAATCAGACAAAGTGAACCGCAAGGATATAAATTGGTGCCATGCCTGAGCACCCCACGGGAGAAGGGGCTTGACCAACAGCAAGTTCATCACTTAATATGTGACAATTAAAGTCAATAAAAGGTAACCAGATGGACAAACAGAACTATTTGACAAAGACCGGCATATTGTCGGGGTGGGTAACCATGAGATCGTTATTATATGCCCACCACTTCTTAACTACCTCCAGGCTCTTCATTTCTTCAGTCGTGTTGTCAGGAGACTGTTTCTGGAAGGCAAACAGCGTCATTCATTTGCAAAAACCATCGATCTTTTTGGTTATAATTCACTGGTGTTCAAAGTTTATCTCCAATTTCCCCAGCAGCCATTACGCTGTTGAGATCACCGACTTGAATCGGATGCTTTGCCAATATTAACCATGAGTACATCGATGGCTTTGGAGACCCTCGGTAGTCCTATATCACAGAAGAAACCGAGTCATCCAACATTTTCATTTTAATCACTCACTCTTCATAGATTTTTGTTTTTATGCAGAGGTGTCATATTAATAGTCACGTTTATTCACATAAGTGATTTCTGAAAATGCTATGCCAGCTTCACTTTCTGGTTTGGGCTCTGGCACAATACTTGGGACCCGTGTTTTTTCAGAAAAACCTTCAACGACAAATATCCTAGTCCTAGAATGAGCATCTACAAAGCATATATGACAAATTCACCTCAATAATAACTCTACAAAATCCAAAATACTCGTTCAGCTATAGTCTAGGTGTATGCCTCTCACAATGCACCCTTGAGGGGACTATGCTTAGATGAAGTATGTTCAGATGTCGTATAATATACTATACCTACATTTCAAGGAGAAGTAATGGACTTTATAGATTCAAAAGTATTTTCGAAGTTTCTTGAGCCAATAAAATATTTATTTTCCAGTAATAGCTATAGAAGAAATTGTCCGAAGTTAGATGATGAGTCTTGGGCAAAGGTTTGCATTTTACGAACGTTAGATGCAACAGATAGTGGGCGATCATTTCTTACACAGCTAGCGATTAATGGAGAGGATTACTTGTCTTGTAGTCACTTTTTTGAATCACTCAAAAGTCTCCGAAGACTAAATTTTTGTTTGGAATTAAATGCTAGTCTTGTACGCGAACATAGGGATCATAATCAAGATTCTGACCCTTTTGCTTGTTTGCCTGAGCTGGATGGATACAATATATATGCTGGAGATGGTCACTCTCATGAAGCACCTGTGCATGAAGAAAAAATTGGAAAAAAAGCATACGCGACGCAGCACTTCTATGCTCTGAATTTAAGGAACTACCTTCTTACTCATTTGGAACTGGCAAAGTATGGCGGAACAAGAAAAAAGGAGCATGACATGCATGCATTGAAAAGAATGACCATAACACAGTTAAAACAAGGGTCTAAAAAAGGTGTGAATAATCTATATGTATGGGATAGAGCTGGAATTGACTTTTTACAATGGCAAAAATGGAAAAATCAAGGAGGAATATATTTTGGCCTTGTCCCTAATTTCGGCAGGCAACTACCTATTTAGAGCTTTCTAGCTTAAATAATTCCATGTTGAGGAGCGTCATCTCATCAACAATTTTAAGTAATCTTTTGTAGTTCGCCACATATTCATTTGCCTTCTCTGCTCGCTTATCGCCGAGATAGATCACTCTGGTTTTTTTCTGTATACCAACAGAGAAATATGGCTGCTTATTCTTATTCCCCATCAAGGTCACGCTTCCTCGCATAAGCGGTCCCAGGTTCCGGATCTCTTTTTGAAGATTCGAAATCTTCCCCGTTATATTCTTTGCTTCACTCATGGGCACCAATTGATATCCGTATATTTAGGTATAATACTATGCTATTTTGCATAGTAATAATGATTGTCAACTCTCCAAAACAAAATACAAATTCAGCAGCTCAGTGGGAAAGAACTCGAGTGGCAGAAGTTCTTGATAAACAGAAATTGTGGGAAGGCAGTCTTGTCGATCTTGCAAAGGAAACAGGCATCCCTCGTACAACTATTCAACACTGGAATGCACGCACAGACTTATCCGACCTTCCTCCAGCAATGGTGGAATTCTTTGAGAGTTCCGTTGGCGAAGAATTCCTTCATCGACTATTCGTGTCGCTGATGTTTGATTTGCATGAACATGGAAATGCCAGCTTGAGGTGCCTAACTACTTTCCTTAGAAAAACTCAGCTTGATCGATTCATCTCGGTATCGAAATCCTCTTTAGAGAGAGCTGCGCGGAATGTGCAATGCTCTACTATTCAATTTGCTGACCAAGAAAAGGAAAGGCTATCGAAGTTGATGCCAGAGAAAAATATTTCTATTGCAGAAGATGAGACTTTTCCAAATGGAACCTGCATGGTTGCCATGGAACTAAGGTCAAACTTTATCATTTTAGAGAGGATGGTGCCTGATCGAAAGACAGCGACATGGGATAGCCAAATGGAGGATGCTCTTAAAGGAATGCCTGTCAAGGTTATTCAAAGCGTTGGGGATGAGGCAAAAAGCTTGGTAAGGCATGTCAAGGCAGGGTTGGGGGCTCATCATTCTCCAGATACGTTCCATATTCAGCAGGAAGTCACCAAAGCTGGGTCTGCCCAACTAAAGCTGAAGATAAAGCGAGAGACTGAAAAGCTTGTTAAGCTCAACAAAAAAACAGAAAAACTCGAAAAGAAACAAACTGCCCACCAAAGCCTTGATAAGAAGCCTGTTGGTCGACCCATTGATTATGATTCTCTGATTAACAAGTCTACTGAACTCGAGAGGGATCAAGCTGAGCAGATCAGAGCCGCCATTCAGAATAATACTGACTTCCATTCAGCGCGCATATCTATTTCAGACATCTATCATCCGTACAACATTAAATCGGGCATAAAACAAGCACCGTTGTTGGTTGGTGAGAAATTGAATAACGCTTTTGATACCATTGAAAATATTGTGAGTGAGACGGGCAATGCTTTTGAGAAAAGAATTGCGAAAGCACGAAAGCTTGTATCCGCAATGGAGGCAACCATCGCCTTCTACTTCGCGACAGTAGCTATCATACTGGATCAAAAAAACTATGACCAACAATCTCGTATGCTGCTTGAGGATTTTCTAATTCCAGCTTGTTATTTAGAGTTCGCCGCTTCTAAAAGCAATGATAAAGATAAAGCTATCGATATGAGGTACCTAAAGAAGGAATTGATGGCCGAATATGATTCTCGTGCTGGACCATTCTCTCTTTACACTTCCCGAGAGATGGATGATATACTGAATACTGCTAAAGAATGCTCTGCAGTCTTTCAACGTTCGAGTTCTGCAGTTGAGGGGAGAAATGGGCAACTGTCATTGAATTATCATAATTTGCACAGGTTGTCTGATCGGAAATTAGCCTGCTTGACTGCTATTCATAATTTTGACACGAGAAGAGCTGATTGTACGACCCCTGCTGAACGATTCTTTGAGGAGAAGCATGGTGACCTATTCGAGTACCTTTTGAAGAATGTGAAAAGGGCAGGCAGACCAAGAATCAGATCGTTTCTTAAACGAGCAGTATAGCTAGCTGCCGAGCTTAGGGACAACGCCGAAAAAGACAACTGGGAGAAGGTTGAGAGTATAGATATTTAAATAATAGATCACCGGCGGACCGGCGGGGTCAGTCAAAAATAACCAACTGAAACAAAGCACTTTAAATCCTAAAAACAGCATAAAATACCCCTTAGAAGGCCGTTTTGGCCGGTCCGAAACGGTCTTCTAATATTTTCACCATAATCAGACAAACATGCGTCAACCATAATATACCT
>JADGBV010000187.1 GCA_015231345.1 Planctomycetota bacterium | reverse complement strand
CACAGATGCATTTCAAAAAGAATATATTAGTTCCACTCTCTCAAAACAATCTGGGAACTGGGCTGCCACAGCAAGAGAACTTGGGCTGCACCGATCGAATTTACATCAACTGGCTAAAAGACTGAAAATGAAGTGAAATTTGCTGACTTGAAATCTTCTGATATTGAAAAACGCTATGGTGCGACGCCAAGACAACAATCAGAGTATGATTAATTCACCAGAGACGTTTCAATTTTAAGTGTTAGATAGATGCTCCTGACTGTAATGAAGCCTGCTTTTATGATGGCTTGACTTATACTGTCTACATTATTATCAGGAAAAATGTTTTCATTGACAATATTCAAAACTTCATCACGGTGTAAATTATCATTTTTGATAATTTGCACCAAAGAGTTCGCATCCATGCTCAGCAACTTTTCTTCAGGTTCTAATACCATTTCTAAAAATCCTTTTAATTTCTGATTACTAATAAAATTTAAAGCTATTTAATTATATGTCTTAGGAATTGAGAATATGGACATTTTTTTTGTTTTTTTACTGAATATTTCTGCTCCTTCTGTAATTAGCTTTATATTTAATAAATAATATATTAGACTCGTTTTCGATCAATGATCAGTCGTTCCAATTTTAGCCTTCACTGTACGGCTATCCAGCTTAAGCTTTTTGGCTGTTTCACCAAAATTTCCATATTTTTCATAAGCTAATTTACAATAATGACTCATCAATTCATCAGCCGTCAAATTCGCTTTCGCTGCCATTTTGAGCCAGTCTTCTTCTTTATAATCATCGACTTGCATTGGCTCATAGCCTTTGCGAATCAAAACACTGCGAACGCACTGCTCTAATTCACGGAAGTTACCAGGCCAAGAATACGATTTTGACATGCTCTCGGTAACCCATTTTACCGTTTCTTGGCTTAATGATTCAGCCTCAAGAGGTGCGACCTTCTGACAAATATAATATACCATCTCCTCTAATTCATTGGGAGATTGAGCTAAAATCTCAGATAAAGACGGAGTGACAATTCTGTCTGAACATAGGCGGTAATACAAATCACTGCGAAAAGTCTCCTTATTCATCTCTTCATTAAGATCGCGATTTGTCGCGACAAGTATTTTTCCTGAAAATTTAATATCTTGGCTTGAGCCCACTCTTTGAAACACTCGGCTTTGCAATAGACGTAGTAATTTCACCTGGATATCTATAGACAATTCACCAATTTCATCTAGAAAAACTGCACCATAGGGTGAACAGGACTCAAACCACCCCACCCTGTTAGAAAGAGCACCGGTAAAAGAGCCTTTTTCGTGACCAAATAGTTCAGATTCTATAAGCTGTTTGGGAAAGGCAGATAAATTAACAGGAATGAACAGGTTTTTAAAATAATCAGCGAATTGTTTTTTCTTAAAATCAAAAGGAATGTACTGAGAGTGGCAGATTGCACTAGCAACTAGCTCTTTACCCGTTCCCGATGGACCTGTAATCATGGTGGAAAACTCACTCATTATACTGTAACGACCTTGCAAATAACGACGCATATCATGAGTAAAAATAGAGTTCCATATCTGTGAGCGTAATTGGGTGCTCTGTAGACTCCCCCCTGCTATATTGTTGAATATATAATGAAATGCTCTTCTTAGTTGAAAAAAGATAGCAAATAGATGAGCTTCGTCATGCTCAGTGTATTCTTTTACACCAGGAATATGAGTGTAGAAACGTAGTTTCACCAGGTATTCATCATACAACTGGCTAATGTTATTTTTATGCTTATCGAGACATTCTTCTAGTATAGCTTTCTCCAAAGCTTCATTCAAACTATGGTATAAGTAAAAGGAGATCAAATCTTCGTAAGCTTCTTCCTGAAATTTCTTGCCCGCTAGAGCTAGTGAACGCATCTCTGCTAAGGCTTCTTCTGCAAAATCAACCAGCACAGAAATATTAGGTCTTTGACCATCCCTGTTCATGCCGATATGCCATGTTTCATGGACTTCTTTGCACTTGGCTCCTAAGAGACTTTTTTCTATTTGAAACCGTTCTGCGGTGAAGGGGTTACAGTAACTGAGCCGAGAGAATAAACTTAGTTTTTTATGACTTATCATAGGAAGTCCCAATAATGGTTTTGAGTTTTGGATGAAGTATTATTCTTTTGCATTTGCCATAATCCAATATTTGATCATTTCTTTTTGATTCTTATTAAGCCCCTTGACTTTCATAACAGATTCGGGCTCAGAGAGAAGCATGTCGCGCATGGTGCCATAATGCTCCCTAAGCACTTTCTCACTTTTAGGCCCTATACCAGGAATTTTTGAAAAAGGAGATAGCATACGCTTATTAATCATCCTTTTAGAAATAAATTGATTCACCGTGCGGTGAGCCTCATCTCTCATTTCGGTCCAAAGTCTCATGGAAACAGGTAATTCGTTCAAAGACAAAGGTTGACTTCGCCCTTGAATGTGGAGCAATTCATCTCCGCTTTTTCTTGCCTCACCTTTGGAAAGTGCTAATAAACAGGAACTCTGACTATTCGTATATTCCAGAAGAACCTTAGAAGCTGCATCTAGCTGAAGCTGGCCGCCATCAATCAAAATAATATCTGGCCAAGACTCCTCGTCACAACGCTTAAGGTATCTTCTTAAAATCTCTTCTATATAATACACATCGCCACTTCCTGCGGCATATTGTTTGATTTTAAATTTTCGATAAGCTTTTTTATTAGCTTTGCCATCGAGAAAACTAACTACGCTGCCAACAGGTTCTTCTAGTGAAAAAATGGCAGCATCCAGAGCTATGCACTTTTTAGGCAATTTGGGTAAATCTAATTCTCGTTGAACACGCTCTAAATATTCCGTACCATCCAATTCTCCCGTAGCTTCTAAGCAGCTCATCTCAGCTCTGGCATTTTGTCTTGCCATGGATAGCCATGACTTCAACTCTCCTCTTTTAGGTTGCCTAATATCGCAGGGAACACCAGAGCGATCTCTTAAAATACCTATGAGATCCTCCCTTTCTTCAAAGTCATCATCTACGCTAATCAATTTTGCCACCTCTCTATGAGAGTAATACTCTAATAGAAAGGTTGGTAATTCTTCTCTCCATAAACTCATAGATCTTTGTTGAAAATGATCTGAATTCCATAAAACCCCTCCCCTGACTTGTAGAATAGAAATGATATTCCAGCCACGTTGCTGAATACAAGCTATGACATCAACACTTTCATGTTTACCCCCTTCCAGAATGGTCCCTTTTTCAAAGCCCTGCAAAGCTTTCCAAATATCTCGGTAATGAGCGGCCATTTCGTAATTCATTTGTTCAGAGGCTAGCTCCATATTTTCCTTGGCTTCCCGAATTAGGCCCCCTGTATGCCCAGCCAACAGCCTACGCGCCTGACTTAAACGTTCGCAATAATCCATGACGGGCTTCCCAATAACACAAGGAGCGCAGCATTGACCAATTTGAGCATATAAGCAGGGTTTTTCTAGAGTTTTCATTGGGACTCCAGGGCATCTGCGCAAACCGTAACGAGTTGAAATAAACTCTACCAGGCGAGAAGCCATATAAGATTGAGTATAAGGGCCAAAATATTCATATTGAGGGTCACCTTTTTGCCGACTCACTTCAATGCGGGGATACTCGTCTTTTGAGAGTCTGATATAAGGGTATGTTTTATCGTCTTTTAAGCGAATATTGTACTTAGGCTTATCCCTTTTGATGAGTTGATTTTCTAAAATCAAGGCATCTTTTTCGTCCCTCGTGCCAATGGTTTCAACTTGAACGACTTTTGTTATAAGAAGGTCTATTTGATAACGACCATCATTTTGACTCTGAAAGTACTGGGAGAGTCTTTTTCTCAGGTTCTTAGCTTTACCAACATAAAGAACCTCACCTGAGTCTGAGATCATTCGGTAGACTCCTGGCACCTCGGGGTAGGCCTTTGGAATAAATTCAAATGAGCTAGACATGACTGAATGATAACACCTCATCAATATCTAGCAAGCTATTCAAAATTGCATAGATATTAAGTGAAGTACTATATAAATCAATGTATAAAACTTTCATTGTGATTTTTATGCTCATTCTCGTGATGAGCCTGTCTTTTCTATTGTTTGAAAGCCCCATAGAAGAGTTATCCCGAATTGATCACCAGGTCCAACAAGCACCCCCACTGACTAAGTTATGGAGTGTTTTTTCTTTAACTGTGGTTTTGCTTAGCATTGACATCATACTGCCAATTCCCTCAACGATTATTATGACAGAAGCTGCTAATCAAATAGGTCTATGGCCGGCTTTTATTGCTTCTTCATTAGGACTCCTAAGCTCAAATTGTTGTGGGTATTTGCTTTGTCGCTACGGAGGGCGAAAATTATTCCATCGACTTGTAGGTGATGGAGAATATGATCAGCTAAAAGTATTACTGCACCGTTACGGCAGTGGTTTAATTATCATGACAAGAGCTGTGCCTATGATGCCTGAAATAATCTCGGCTTTCGCAGGTATGACGAGTATGAATTTTAAGGTTTTTATAATTGCGAACCTATTTGGATCTCTCCCTTTAGCATTTTACTGCTCTTACATCGGCGTGACTGTAGAAAGTAGGGTTTATGAAATGCTTCTTGCAATTTTATTTTCATTTGCAGCTTTTGTGATATACCATTTAATATTTAGATATATTTTAAAAGCTAAGACAGAATCAGTTTGAATTTGAATTTCAATATCTTAGCTGATTTTTTGAGCCCAACCCCTTGCGATTTTTCTCTAATAAGATAGAGTTGCATCATCAAGTTGACAAAGAAGTAAAAACCTGAAATTGCCCTTCTTTGGACTTATCAATCATTAATGGCTACGCTTGATATCATTTTAGGTGAAAATGGTCCTGGCGACTCTGCCTATGATTTAAGGCCCGACGCTGCCATTGTTAATCAAACCCTTGATATCATAGAAGGGAAATCCGAAGTCGCTAGTGATTCTATTAATCGGATTATTACCGAGGATAGCGAAAAAATCTCTTTAGTTCCCATAATGAATAGCCAGGATAAATATGTTATCGGGCCTCAAGTTGGCGAAGGTGGAGTTAAAAATATATTCTTAGCTCGTGACACAAATCTAGAAAGACATGTCGCTTATGCACGTATAAAGAAAAATGCACGGACAAAAATTAATTATTATCGTTTCATCAGAGAAACAAGAATATTGGCCATGCTTAATCATGAAAATATTCTGCCAATATATGATTGCGGGGTTGATCATCAATATAACCCGTACATGATTACTAAGTACTTGAATGGCATCAACCTTGATAAAATTCTGATTAAACTTGGGAAAAATGACCCTAAACTCATTAGTAGCTTCCCTCGCGAAAGGCTCATTGAAATCTTTTTAAAAGTATGCGATGCAATTCAATATTCACACTCCCAAGGGGTTATCCACTTAGATCTTAAACCTGGCAATATGCACATAGGCATAGACGGGCACGTTCATTTGATTGACTGGGGAATGTCTAGATTAATTGGCAAAACTCACCCAAGAAGAAGTAAAGTGCTTAAAGGATTAGGTCAAGAGCCGTTATTTGAGGGGGTTATAAATGGAACCTTAGGTTTCTTAGCACCTGAGCAAATCACTCGACGTCAAGTACCTCATACGACACGAACAGATATATATCAACTTGGAGCCGTATTGTACACCATGATTGCCCTACGCAGTCCCATCAAAAAAGGCACCCCAAAAGAAATGCTGGCAAGAGCTCGAAATGGAGAAGTAAAGCTTCCTCATGAAGTCAAAGGAGTCAAGATAGACAAAGACTTGTCAAATATCATCATGAAAGCGATGGCAAGATTGCCTAAAAGTCGTTATACAAAAGTACAAGAGTTAATTGATGACCTTAACGATTATTTGGATTCCATAGGAGCTGAGGATAGCAAGCTTGTAAAGGGACCTAGTGATAGCAGAATTACAAAAGGGCCAGGTGATAGTAGAGTGACGAAGGGACCTTGTGATAGTAGAGTTGAAGATGAAAAGGAAAAGAATGATGATTCTGTGAATGTTTCTGGCGACCCTGAGGACTCCAAAAAAGAATTTAAGTTTTCATCTAAGGGCCCCTCAAAGAAGAAAATTAATTTCAAAAAATCTAAGGCTAAACAAAATAGAGACAAAGCTAAAGATACAGCAGATGAAAACCAAAAAGATTCTATTCAAGATGAGCCTTCTAAAGGGAAGCAAAATCCAGAAGATGCGGCCCCATTATCATCAAATATTGATGAGAATCAGATTTCACAATTATCTGAAAACGATATCGTCGCTGATGATTTAGCGGCAAAAGATAATTCTGAAGGTATTCATAGCTCAGGGCAATCGAAAGAAATTGAAATCGTCCCTTATACAAAAAAATCTAAGCTAAAATGGTTATTATACATATTCTTTTTTGCCTTGTTAGTAGCATTAATAGCTCTGGGTGTGATCTTTTTTATTCATATAAATAATGAAAAAGCCTTGCAATACCTTGAGTTTACGGGCCATGGAGATAAGATTATCCGGCTTGTGGATAAGATTATAGCTCTTATTACGATCTAAAGCAGGCTTTAAGCACAAATTAGATTATTTAAAATAATCTTCAGTTACTTCTCAAGTGTTCTTGCTGATTATAATATTTTTTTCATGCTGTTAGTCATCAATAACCTACTGCTATTTTATGTTTTCCGATGGTAAAATAGAATTTCTTCATGCTTATTTTGAGGAGAATTCACGTATTCATCAAATGGAAGTAGAGTATTTTAACGTCATGAGTAAAAGCTCTTTAGAGCCAAAAGAAAAACTACACTTCTTAAGCAGCATTCTAAAAGAAAAAAAGAAAATATATGATTCTTACTGGCTTGAGAGCAGTACTCTATGGCGCCCTAAAAGCTTATCTCAATCAAATCACTTTGATTGGGATTTGGTGAAAAACTTAGAAGTTTTCTCTAATCCGCTTAAACATTTTATTTTGACATATAATTATTTAAATGAAAAACAGCCATCTTCTCGTTTAGGCTATATCATTACTCAGAGTGGTAAAAATTTCAAAATTGTTGAAAAAATAGAGTCTCATACACATCAAGTGCAGAGTCAAAATCAAGATTCACAAAATTATTCTCAGCCCAGCCAAGAAGATTCTATTTATTTTTGCCCTCCCCCATTAGGCAATAAAAGAAAAAAATAACCTCCCATTTGTGAATTTCAATTAAGGGAACTTAGCCAAGCATCGTATTCCATACTCAATGTTCCTCTTGGCAATTCAAAAGCATGGTCAATCATATTTAACACACGTATGGGTGGCAATTTACTTTGATACACATATTTTCGCATCTCGTGTATTTGCGTACACGTCATGGCTGCAAGATCTGCTGGGTCAAAGCCTGTCTGATTTAAATGAACAACAATAGGATTCTTCTTAACATCACCATTGATGATGAAGACCTTAATAAAATCATCTAATTTATGACTGGAATGCTTCAATAGATTGAATATAAATATAA
>JADGBV010000186.1 GCA_015231345.1 Planctomycetota bacterium | reverse complement strand
TTCTGGTTCTTACGGGAGGGTACTTTTTTCTCCCCTTGTTTTTTCCAGGCTATGACGCTTCATTTCATTCTCTGATGTACCGATCCTTATGGATTTTAGCACCCTTCCCTTTTTTGATTTCCTTAGGTGTTCTGTGTAAAGCTCAACTTGATGCTGCGGGGAAATACCTTTATGGGACACTGACTCCGGCCATCACTGTCTGTGTTCTTTTGGTTTTTATTACGATGACTTCTCCACAATTGGGAGTGCTTTGCCTTCCTATTGCTATTCTTATTGGTGCGAGTGTAGAAGGTACATGCCTTGGTTATTTTAGTTCTATCAAGTGGAAAGGAGGTCTTTCAAAACCCCTACAAAGAGATCTTTTAAAAGCATTTGCTCCGATTATGGGTGCATCTCTCTTTATGGGAAGTACGATTTTTGTCGACCAGTACATGGCTAGTCTTACTGGTTCAGGAAATATCACTGCGCTTAATTATGGCTACCGCTTAGTGATGTTTTTTGCCACATTTGCCGTAACATGTTTGATTACAGTGCTATATCCCCATTTTTCTCGCTGTATTTCTCAGGGCAACATCCCTTTGCTCAAGAAGCATTGCACTCTTTTCTCTGTGCTGGTATGTTTATCCTCCATTCCCCTTTGTATAGGCTTATACATGTTTTCTGAAGATTCCATACGGATTTTATTTGGCCGTGGAGCCTTTAGCGAAGAGGATGTCTTTTTGGTCTCTCGTATTCAGGTGTGCCTTGTTCCTCTGATTCCTTTTTATATTCTCAGTGTAATGTATACGCGCATACTTGCTGCCTTGAACAAAAATAGATTTGTGCTTTATGTTTCTATCGCTAATTTAATTGTTAATATTGTCTGCAACTATGTGGGGATGTACTATTTCGGAGTGGTTGGAATTGCCGTGTCCACATCGGTTGTTTATCTTCTTTCTTCAGGGGTACTATGGTTATTTCTGAACTCTTTCTTTTCAGCTAGTCATGACTGAGGCTGTTAAAGAAGATAAGGGAGTCTGTATTTTTACTATGACTCTCAGGACAGGTGGTGCTGAACGACAAGTGTCTTTCCTTGCCAAGGAATTGCTGAAGAAAGGAGTGAGGGTGCACGTGGTCTCCTACCTTCCTGGTGGGGTTTTTTGGGATGAACTGTCTAGAATTAATAACCCCCTTCTTTCTCTCGAGTCTGTGATATCTAAGGAACCATCCATTAGGTTATTGAGGTTTCTACTCTTACTCTTTCGAGCTCCTAGAACTGTTCGTGGAGTGCTGACCAAGAACTCATGCTCTGCTCTATATGGAAGCCTGATGTGGGGTAATATTGTTGTTTTTTTAGCTTCACTTTTTAGTTCTGTGAGGCTTGTGTGGAGTATTCGGTCAACCATGATACAGCGCTCTTTCAAGGAGAATTTTCTCCTGCGCCTCACTCGTATGGTTTCTGGGGTCCCTTACGCTATTATTTCCAATTCGTATGAAGGAAAGGATTGCCTGAGTGAATATGGTTACCCGGGATCATCCATACAAGTTATTGGAAATATGATTGATGCTGATCGCTTTAAATTCCGAGAGGATGAAAGGGGGAAGATGGAACTGGATATGAGTTTGAGTGAAAGGCCTGTGCTTGGGGTTGTTTCGCGCATCGTTCCAGGTAAGGGCTTAGAAGTGCTTTTCGAGGCTCTTGAACTCATATCTAACACTCCTTGTCCCAAGGTTATTATTGCTGGTGGAGGAGAGCAGTCGTACAAAGAAGAGTTAAAGAAAACTTGGAGTCACCTGCCTTTGATATGGTTGGATTCAGTAGAGGATATAGCTCCTTTATATTCGGTTTTTGATATTGTTGTTCACCCCTCTTTGAGTGAAGCCTTTCCAAATACTGTTCTTGAGGCAATGGCTTGTGGGCGGGTGGTCATAGCTACGGATGTGGGAGATGTGATGAGAATCGTTTCAATGAAGCAGCGGGTGTGCCCTCCGAGTGATGCCGTCTCTTTAGCTGGTGTTATCGATGCAGCCTTAAAATTATCAGAAGATGAGCGAATTAAAGAAGGAGGTGAAAATAGACAAAAAGTAATAACTCAATATTCTCCTTCGAAATGTGTGGAATCATATATGAAGGTGTTTTTTGAATGAATGAGATGAAGGCTCAGACTGCATTGTGGAATTACTATCAAAATAGGAATAGGGAGTCTTTCGATCAAAATTATGCTCGTTTGGGGTATATCCTCAAACAAATTCCCCATAAATCCAGGGTATTGAATATTGGCATTGGAAATGCATGGCTGGAGAACAATATTCCCTGTATACAAGGTACTGCTTTTTCTCTTGACCCTGATGCCGAAAGCGTGCAGCAGCGTAATTCTGATGCGCCAGAGAGTGCGAAAGTGGGAGTCTGTTCGGAAATACCATGGGAGGAGGATTTTTTCGATGTGGTCGTCGTATCCGAAGTTTTGGAGCATATTCCAGAAGGGGAATTATCACAAAGCCTGAATGAGATCCAGAGGGTGCTAAAGCCAGGAGGGATTATATTAGGTACTGTTCCAGCTGAGGAAAATTTAGAAGATAATAAGGTCTTGTGCCCTCATTGTAATGAGGTTTTTCATAAATGGGGTCATGAAAAGTCTTTCTCAGAAGTCACTCTGCAAGCAGCGTTAGCAGAGCCTTTTAGGTCTTTATCTATCAAGAGACGATGCTTCCCAGCATGGAGGTTACTTAACACATCAGGCAAGATTTTAGCATGTGTTAAAATGTTCAAAATGCTATTTGGCCTCTATGGCTCAGGGGAACAATTTTTCTTTAGAGCTCATGCTTAAAGGGTGCAATTCTGAACACTATCATTTTCATCATGACACTCAACATTAGAATCCACTGATCATAACCTATCGTGGTGGTTTTCCCCAACTTTTAATTCAGCACCTTTGCAAAAAGTCCTTTTCATCTTACCTTCTTTAAAGCCTGGCGGTGCTGAGCGTGTTTTTTGTTCGCTTCTGCAGTCTATTAACCGGGCAGATTATGAACTTGAGTTGCTGCTTATACACCCGGAAAGTGAAAATGAGTATAAACTCCCCGCTCACATTCAAGTTCACAGATTAAATGTTGAAAAAGTCAGTCGTTCTATTTATAAACTCTTAAAATATATCCGTTTTAAAGAGCCAGATTGTGTTTACTCCACCATGGCTCATCTTAATATGGCTCTGCTGCTTATCTCTCCTTTTTTTCCTCATAAGTGCAGGCTTTATATCAGGGAGGCATCAGTGAGTAGCCATAATATAAAATCTGAGCCCTACCCTCGTTTTATGTCATTTTTGTACCCAAAATTGTACCCTTGGGCTGAGGGTATTGTCTGTCAGTCTTCCTATATGAAAATGGATTTATGTGATCAATATAATGTCGCCGAAGAAATGTGCCATGTGATTCCCAACCCTCTTCTTAATCAAGAAAAAACTGGCGGAGGTGAAGTTCCCCCCCCTTTAGCCATGGATGCTTTGGAAAATGAGGGACCTCACCTTTTGAGTGTGGCCAGGTTAGATCCAGTGAAAAGACATATTGACGTCATTCGTTCTTTGCCAGAGTGGTTAAAAAACTACCCTCTTTTGCATTATTGGTTATTGGGAGATGGGCCAGAAGAGGAGACTTTAAAAGCTGAGGTGAATCATTTGGGCTTGAATGAAAGAGTTCATTTTATGGGTTATGAGCGTGATGTCATTCCTTGGCTTAAAAAGGCTGACCTTTTTATTCATTGCTCATTATATGAAGGTTTCCCCAATGCCTTATTAGAAGCTGTAGCACATGGCTGCCCAGTATTGGTCCGTGATCACCCAGGTGGCACTCGTGAGTTGATGACAACTGTGGGTTTGCTTAAGAGGCTTGTTCCTGATTTAAGCTTGTGCGATGAATTCCTAGAAAAACCTCCAGAATCATCTCGAGAAAGGGTGCGTGAGCATTATGGTGTGGCTAAGATTTTAAAACAATACGACGAATTATTTGCCCTATGACGCGTGTGTTGTTTATCATAACCACACTGGATACAGGGGGAGCAGAAACCATGCTCTTCAAGTTGGTTAAGTATTTAGATTCTCATAATATTCATAGTGGTGTATTATGCCTTGGCGGTAAAGGTGCTGTGGCAAATGATATTGAGGCCTTGGGAATACAAGTTAAATGCTTGGATATAAAAGGCAGTAAAGCAAAAATGTGGCAAGCCTCAAAATTACTGCCTTGGGTGCGTCAATTTGAACCTGATATTATACATTGTTGGATGTATCATGCATGCTTACTGGGGTCTTTTGCTGCTTTTATGTACAAGCGAGCTACTTTGTTTTGGAGTATTCATAATACTAGTTTGGCGCCAGAGTATCACCCTCGCAGTACTCGGATGTTGGCTAAGTGCCTGTCTTGGATTTCTTCTTACCCCACTCGTATCCTCTATCATTCTTTAGTTTCCCAGAACGTCCATGAATTTAAAGGTTATGGTAGGCATAAATCTCTTTTGATTCCTAATGGCTTTGATACTCATGAGTTCAGAGTGAGAAAGAAGAATTCCTTTAAAGAAGAATTGGGCTTGCCAGAAAGTAGCTTATTGGTTGCTTTCGTTTCCCGTATGGACCCTCAAAAAGATATCCCTACTTTTTTAAGAAGTGCTAAAGCATTGAAGGCGTCTATGCCTGATGTCTATTTCATCTGTTGTGGCACTGGTCTGGATAAGTATAATCATGAATGGCAAGATATGCTCGTAGAATATGGTCTGCAAGATTGTGTACATTCTTTAGGTGTGATCTCAAATGTTAATACCTTGCTTCCTCAGATGGATTTGCTGCTACTAACGTCTTTGAGTGAATCCTTCCCTAGTGTACTGGGAGAAGCCATGCTTTGTGGAGTCTTGTGTGTGTCGACGGATGTGGGTGAGGCCGCTAAAATACTAGGTGATACAGGCTTGTTGGTTCCTGCATTACAACCTAAGCTACTTGCTGAAGCTTGTGAAAAATTACTGAAAATGAACCCTGAGCAAAAAGCTGAGAAAGCACGATTGGCTCGTCAACATATTGTGGATAATTTTGATATTTTATCTGTGGCACGCATGTATGAATTTCTTTATGAGAAAAACATTAAGCGCTGTGTGGAGTAAGAGTCCTTGCTGAGCCCGTAAGCTTTGCCTTTATTATTTGGCTTGCTTGCTTCCTTTTGGTTTGGCTTTGGGCTGAGGTTCTTTTTGAATAGGCTTGAAAATGTATTGGTCTGTAGAGTCAAGGTCAAAATAAATATTTTCTGTTTCTAAGTCTTGCCATACTGAAGTGATTTCTTCTTCCATTTGGCATAGAGGGAAAAGATACTGCCCTGTGTTTAAATGGGCTAAGTGTAGGGTATAGTCATGGGTTTGGATAAAAAGAGTATTCTCTTCTCTTATGGGGAAAACTTGTACGACCAGGTTTAAATCACTACTCATAATTGGTCTTGCTGGGCTATCATTATTTAAGTAAAAAAGGTTGCCATTTCTTCCAAGTACAATCCATGCTAAGTCCCCAGCCCAAAAGGCATATTTCTGTTTGAAGTCTTCCATGCGCCAAGAGTTTATATAGTCTTCAATATCTAGATGCCAATCTCGGTAACGCATACGACCATAACTTTGATTTGCAAGGAGATAGATATCCTCAAAAGGGTGGCGTGCTCCCGTGTATTGGTAGGAGTCAAGGTCTTGGCCTATAAGCTCCATAGGTATGTCGATTTCTAGAGGCTCGGGGGGGGATAATTCTGATTCAAGTTTACTCATCCATAGCTTTTGCTTTAAGTGATTTTCAGGATTCTCTTTTAGAGTGAGCATTTTATGAAGAATTTTTGCGGGAAAGGGAGAGTAGCTTCCTCGTCTATGTTTTTTGAGTGTTGCAAGACCTTCTTCATTTCGTTTATTACGATAGCTAAGGTAGGCCTTCCTTATAGCTAAGGTTAGTTCAGGGGTAATGCTTAAATAGTATTCTCTATTTTTTGTTTCCTGTTTTTTTGCTAGCTCTTCTTCTTTTTCTTTGAATTTCTCTTCTTTCTCTTGTAAATCTATGAGAGCCTTGCTGTGTAATTTTATATTGTCTTCCTTTTCTTTATTTAATCCTCTTTTTTCCTCTTCGAGCTTCGTAATGATATTATTGTGAATCTCCCAGTTTTTCATAAAGTTATCGTCCTCGGCACCGACTTCGGATTCCAGGTTAGCTAACTTGTCTTCATTCTTTTTAATTGTAGATTCTTTTTTAGCGATTTCGCTGTTTAGTTTTTTTATTCTTCCTTTAAACTTTTTTTCTTTTTTTACTTCACTTTCCCCTTCGAGGCCAGTGCTTTCTAGTGATTCTTTATCTTCTTTGATAAGATCTTCATAGTGATTATAGGCCCATAGTGTAGCGAAAATGGGCAAAGCTGTCATTAAAATAAAAAACCAGTTCCTTGCTAAGTATTTCTTGATATGATAAGCTCCCATGGCACTGCCAAAGCCTTTAATAGGCAAATCATTCTGGTAGTTATTTAGTGCAGTGAGGAGTTCGCTGGCTGAAGCAAAACGCTCTTTCTTATCAGGGTTGATGCATTTTTGAATAATAAATTCAAGCTCTTCGGGAATACGCCTCATGCCAAAGTGCTTAGCTTGTTCGTCGAAAGCTTTATCTTTAATGCTGTGATATTGGGAGTTGGCAGCATTTTTTAAAACCTCCATGGTTTTTGTGCCACGAATCAGAAATTTTAAGGACAGCATTTCGTAAAGCATGGCTCCAAGGCTAAAGACATCGCTCTGCTCGTCGACTTGATGTATTTTTCCCTTTGCAGCTTCTGGACTCATGTAATAAGGTGTGCCTTTTATCGCCCCATTGACGCTATCTTGGCTATTTTTTGCTACGATGGCCATACGGGAACTGTGGGAAGCCTTAAATTTCTTCTTCTTATCCATGACTTTTGCCAAGCCCCAGTCTAAAAGAATAACAACACCATACTCTCCTAGCATGACGTTGGAGGGTTTGATATCACGATGCAAGATGTCTTTATTGTGCGCGTAACTTACAACTTGAACCAGTTTTGTGAAAACTTGAAGCCTCTCACCAAAAGGCCAAGTTGAGGGATCTTTTCTTGCCTCAGCGACTTTTTCGTTTAAAGATAAGCCTGAGACTTTTCCCATGGTAATACAGGGAGAGGCTTTATCGTCGCTGGTGAGCTCGTAAATGGGTACAATTCCCGGGTGCTCCAAGCTGGCCATAATTTTCCCTTCTCGGGTAAACTCGCGCACATGCTTGGGGTGCTTGGCATCCTTTAGGGTTTTAAAGGCGATATTTCTTTGAAAGTACTCATCCAAACTTTCAGAAACGACAGCCATACCTCCTGTGCCCAAATGCCCAACCGGTGTATATCGTTTCTTATTTTTGAAGTAGTCTTTAGGTGAAGTGTCCTGCGGCAAAATGGCTGATTCAAATATTCCCAGTGCATGATACCCTCTAAATTAAAGATAAAAGTTGATCCGTATTGGAAAGCTGAAAATCTCCGATATGCTTAAATGGATACTGGAAAAGAAATACGAAATGGATACAAAAATTTCGGCAATAATTGCCGCTGCT
>JADGBV010000185.1 GCA_015231345.1 Planctomycetota bacterium | reverse complement strand
CAAGGTTTGGGAAAATGGGAGCATCACAATGGTTCAGCTGCATCCTGGAAGGTTTTAGCTGATGGTGTGATTGAATGCTACCCTAGAAAGTTTGGCAATAAGAAAGGAGGTACGATACGAACCAAGAAGAAGTATCGCAATTTCGAAATGCATTTGGAGTTTAAAGTGCCTTATCTACCTGCTCAAACCGATCAGGGTAGGGGAAATAGTGGTTTGTTTTTTCAAGATAAATACGAGGTTCAGATACTCGATAGTTTTGGTTCCTTAGCCGGTTGGACTGACTGTGGTTCTTTGTATCGTGTTGCACCACCAAAGGTGAATATGTGTGCTCCGCCAGAACAATGGCAAACTTATGATATCATTTTTAAAGCAGCAACATTTGATAAGTCTGGGAAAGTATTGAGTTACCCCGAAGCTAATGTCATTCAAAACGGTGTATTAATCCATAAAGCGCAAGAATTACGTGAAGTGACTGCCTATACAGAGTCTGGACGAAAATCTCCTCCCGTAAAAGAGCCAGGGGCTTTTCAGTTACAGGATCATGGGCATAAAGTTCAGTTCCGTAATTTCTGGGTGAAAGAATTATAAGTCTAAATCACTCAGCCGCTGAGGCTATTTATGATAGCCTCGCTGATAGCCTTTCATAAAGCATAAAATAAAAAAGGGCGTATCCCAATGGGATACGCCCTTTTTTAATGGCTGAGTGTAGAATGAGCTATAAACATCCTTACTGTGAAATAACAGTAAACATAGCGTGCCAACCACAGCCGTTACTTAAAGATTCTTGTTTGGCTGTATCGTCTGCAGGGCCAAATTCACCTGCGCAATAAACACCAAACATAGGTACGGTGTTGCCTGTTACGCTGGCTATGGCTTCGTATTCATCAGCTAAACGATTCAACTTGCCTTTGCGGCCAGCACAATTAAAAACGAGCACACCCTTGGCTTCACCTTGCTTTTGGGCCCAAATTTGTGTGGCGGCATCTTTTGCTGTACTGATAACAGCATCGTTGGTTTTGGCCTTGCGGCCACTCATGGTGACGTTGAAGTCTCCGCTTAATAGAATAGCTAAAGCACTGTCGCTCACCCATTGCCCTTGGTAGCAGATATAGTTTTCTCCTTGGTTTTTATTATTGGAACCACCTGTGATGGGAAAATCTTTGCCCATAACCTTGTGGATGCCAGCAATGAGCGGTTCGTTTTTAGGGGAGTGAGCATCTGCAAGTACGATCATCATTTTATCGTCATTGCTTTTCGCTAGGCCATTTGCAAGTTTTTCTCCTGTACCATTAAGGATACTGGTAAGTTTTTGCTTGTGCTTTTCTAGGCTAAGGCCTTTGGCGCCCATGCCTTTGATAAAAGAAGACGAAACATTCACGCCTTCACCTGCAATTGCACATAATGTGACTGTATCGTATTCATTAACATCGCCTTGAACGAATGAGCCATAGGTGCTAATGCCGAAAAGAAGTTCTTTTGGGTAAATGCTGGCTATGCCGCAGATGGAGTCATTTTTCAGGTCGAGATCATCATAGGTGTCAGATACGATAATGGCTTTTGGCATTTCACCTTTAAGGGAAAGTTGAAGTTTTTCTGCTGCTTTCTTCCCAGCTTCGAAAGCCTCTTCGCTTTCACAGGCAACACTTGTTAGTATGACGGGAGCTGCTTTTTTTTGAGTTTTAGTGAAAACGCAAGATTGACAGCCTGAGAAAAATAGACTCATTAAAACTAAGAGTCCCCAAGGTGCTAATTGGCACAAAGAAGATTTAAACATCATGAAACTCCAAAAAGGAAAGGAAAAAAATTAGTGAATTGAGGAAGAAAAGCCCCATTCGAGTTTATTGTCAAATTCAGTTTGCTGACGCCATTTCGCCCCTTGCCATTTTCTCCAGGCAAAGTCGCTTTTCTGATTTTCAGGCAGACGCATTTGTTCTCCGAAATTTCTGATTCCCGTGCCGTCAGGGTCATGTATGAGAAAAGAGAAACAAAAGGCGCGGCCAGTTGTAGCTCTAAGTTCTGGCATGATTTTAAGGGGGATGGAAATTTCGTAGATGGTTTTGCCGTTTTTGTGCTGGCATTTGGCATAGGATTTTGCTAAATGCTCGCCACCCACGTCCATGGCTTCTTGGCAAAGTGAAAGCTCGTTATTGAAGTCGAGGAGTTGAAGTACTTTGGCTTCGCCTTGGTTTTGTGGGATGACAAGAAATTCATATCTTTGCGACTTTTCGTTTCCCTTTTTTCCTGTCTGCGCTCCTTCTGGAGAGAGGGCAAATTGAATGGCGTCAGGGCTCGCAGTATTATGGTTTAAGTGCTTTTTTTCATTAACTTCCAGAGCCAAACAAAAAGCTCGTCGATTCCAGTAAGTGTATACCACATTGCCATATTCTCCCGTTTTAAAACGGATGGGCAGGGCATCTTTCCAATCATCTAATTGCCCGTCAATTTTAGGTTTGGCGTAAGGTGCAGTGGAGCAAACGATGCTAGTGTCTTTTCTGATTTCGACTTCACCACCTTTGAGGTGTAAGCTAAGAGCGTAGCTATTAGCTTCAATATCGGTGGCAGACATGATGGCAAAAGGAATTTTTTGACTTTCGCCAGCTTTGATGCTGAGTTCTTTGGAAACTTGGTCAACTTTCCAACCTTCTGGAAATTTGACGCTTAGTGAGCCATTAAAGTCCTTGGCGCTATTGTTGGCTACGAGAACTTGAGTGACTGGTTGGGTGGAGGGAGTCACAACCAGGTTATCTGCCCGCATAAAAAACACAGATTCAGCTGAATACAGTGAATTTGTCGTAAAAATGAGGATGGAGAATATTAGGAAAAAAGATGGTTTATTCAAATTCATCACGCTAGGTTATTAAGGTAAAGGTTATTTTAGATGGGGGCAAAAATAAAACCATTAAAAAATAACGCAATACCTTTGAGAATAATCATTTGTGATGATTATTGAGCTTTTCGCCTATAATATAGGCTTTTATGGTGAATTTTGAGCGATGCGATAAGCTATTTTGCTGTGGATAATTTATTGAGCATATCATCAACTCAAATCCTTCCTTTCCTGCTGCTTCTTTCTGAAATCAGCTAATATTTCAATAGATGGATTCCATTCTTTTCTAAAAACAAAAGCAGAGCTCTTTCCCCAAGTCTATGCTAAGTGTCATTTTGATAAACCATCGTAATTCTTTAAAAGCGTGTATTAATGTGATGCATCATCCCCTTCCATTGCGAGTAGCGCCTGTAATATGCTTTCGTGTCCCATAATGAAAAACTCCTTGGATTTTGTAGTGAATTTCCATTATAGAGTTTTAACGATTTATGGGGCGCTTCCTGCCAATGTGCGTTCGCCTCAATGAAGCTAAACAGTGGCTTAACGGAAAAGGTGTCGATTTAGATTATCCTCCTGACCTTTCTTCAAAGAAAGTGAGTGCAAATGTTAATTCGGTAGCGAATGACTCCCCAAACCTCATTGAAGAGAATAAAGATCTATTTGATCTTCTAGATTGAAATATTCAAATTCAAGAATCTTCTCGGAAGTTGCTCTTTGCCGCAATCAGTCATTATAACACATAAAAGTAAATAGAATAAACATAAAATGAGCGAAGAAGAAGCTATACAGATTCTTGAAAAATCAGGTGATTATAAGATTCTAAAAAAGCTAAAGTCTCTTGATATTCAGACTACTAAAGATGACGGATCATTGTTAGGTGTGATCGTTGATGTAGAAACAACTGGTCTTAATTTTGATGAAGACAAAATCATTGAATTAGGCATGATTGTATTTCGTTTTAATAGAGATGGCCAAGTTCTTGAAGTGGTAGAAGAAGTTGATATGTTTGAAGATCCTGGAATCTCTATCCCTCCCGAAATAACCAAACTCACAGGAATCACAGAAGAGATGGTTCATGGAAAAAAAATCTATGAACAAAAAGTCAGGGATATTCTATCCACTTCAGTTCTTGTTATTGCTCACAACGCCGGTTTTGACCGCAGATTTTTGGAGCAACGTCTATCAGAATTTGAAAAGATCCATTGGGCCTGCTCCCAAAAACAAGTTCCATGGAAATCGGAAGGATTCTCTGGAGTCAAGCAGGAGTATATAGCCTACAATTTTCATTTTTTCTATGAAGCTCACCGCGCAATAGATGATTGTAGAGCATTACTTCATATAATGACCAGGGAGTTATTAGAATCAAAGCTGCTAGTCCTAAAAGTATTACTCGAAAACGCTCGTAAGCCTAGTTTTAAAATTAGTGCTCTGAATGCCCCATTTGATAAAAAAGATCATTTAAAGAAGCGTGGATATCGTTGGGATAGCGAGAATCGTTATTGGGCTACAGAAGTTAATGAAGATGAGCTGGAAGCGGAAAATCAATTTCTTTGTGATGAAATATATATTAGTAAAGATCTATCCTTACCCACTAAAAAAATTACAGGCATCGACCGTTTTTCTGTTAGGGCATAAATCTGGCTCTTCTCAATAATTATTATATTTGCATCTACAGATTCCTCTTCATTCACTTTCTTTAACACCTTTGTAAGGCATCCCCTCTACCCCCTGCATCCTTGTTAATTCTTCCATGGCCCTTCGCCCTGCATTTCCCTACGTCGTAAAAGTCTCCCTTAAGATTCAGGCGAGTAATACTGGTCCGATATTTTCAAACCATTCAAGGCAAATCGGTTCATTACTTACTGATGTATTTGATTCTATGGAAGCATTCAGAAAAATTACATTCAAGTCCTTTTCCTCGTATGAACCATATCCTTCATGGATGTGTCCAAAGAGGTGAAGCCTAGGACGTATATCGTGTGCACGACCCAATAATTCTTCGCAACCACAGCATTCTCCATTTTGGTTTTGATCTAAGACTCCATGAGGTGGACCGTGGGTAATAAGAATATCGGTGTTTTCAGGGATTTGATTCCAAACTTTTCTAATAGCCTCCCCTCTAGCTAAATTAAATGCCCAATCAAGAAACCAGGGACTGTATGGTGATCCCCATATATTAAGTCCTTCTATTTCGCAGGACTCATTTTCTAGGTATATGATCCGCTTTGGGATCAATTCTCGAATACATATGGAATTATTTTCAAAGCCAAAGTCATGATTGCCTGCAATCATAACTATGTATTCATAAGGCTGCCTATCTAAATATTCCAGCATTTCCTTAATTTGTTTTTCACTACCGCTATGGGTCAAATCGCCAGCAAATAATAGTAGATCTCCACCTGGAAGATCAGGCTTGTACATATGCAGATCTGAAATTGTGGTAATTTTTAGGGGGAATGGCATTGGTTAGTTGTTAGTATACTCTAATCAGTGTTTTGCGATCTTCGATGAGGGCTTGTTATATCTCATGAGAAAGCGATCCAAGGAATTTGCAAATTTATGTTTGTCTTTTTGACTAAATGGAGAAGGTCCACCAGTTTCAACGCCTGTGTCTCTGAGTTGAGTCATGAAGTCTCGCATAGCAAGGTTCTGTTTGATGTTATCAACAGTGTAAAGTTCCCCTCTGGGGTTAAGGGCATAAGCCTTTTTCTTTACGACATGATCGGCTAGTGGAATATCAGCCGTGATCACTAGGTCTCCAGCAATGCAGAGTTCAACGATCTTCATGTCTGCAACATCGTCTCCAGCCCCCACAAGAATTGAGTTGATATATGGGGAACTGTTGGGAGCAATGTATTGATTGGCTACTAAGATTAGGTCTATCTCATTTTTAATAGCTGCCCGAAAGAGAACTTCTTTGACCATATTTGGACAAGCGTCAGCGTCGATGTATATTTTCATGGTGACGATTAAGTGGAGCGCCAACTACACGGAGAATGATAATTCACGGTTATTGAGCTCCTGCACTAATACCAACAATTTTACGACAATGGGGGCAGCAAAACACTCTATTAATACTAAACCATCCTCGTTTCACCTCTATCAATTCATCTACTTCTTTTTCGCAAAATGGACATAGAGGAGTAATATCCTCAGATTTGATACTTACAGCCATAATTTATTTTCCTCGGTCATTGATTTGTGGATGATTGATTGCTAGAATCATCATGATTCTTCTTAGTCTCTTTGCTGGCAATATCATAGATTACCTGACAATCATATTTTAGATAATCAAGGTTATCTTGATTTTCTTTCTTATAATCATCTTGGTTGTTATATGTCATTAATTTACTCGGTTATTGGGTATCATTCGCATGGGCAGTTTCTTTTTTATCTCTGGTAAATATCTTTTTTGTTCCTGACCACAGTTTTCTTGCTGTATTACCAGAAATATTCAAGGACAATTTGTTTCCACTTGTATTTTGATACAAGAAAGTAATGCCTGATTTGGGCCTCTCAGCAACTACTTGTTCGGTTTTTTCTTGTTCGGTTTGATTGTACGCTTCACTAAATGCCCATTTCCAAAATGGAAACACCAAAAGAAATGCGAGGATAAAGCAAACGGTCGAAAGCAAAACGCCCACTTTAAACATGTGGCTATCCTTCCATTGTTTTGCAAAATTATCCCTTTCTTCCTTGCGCAGCATAACAAGTAAGATGTGATGAACTGCCGAAGTCATAGCTCTCGTCACCTCTAATATTAAGGCAAGAAAAGCTGCAGCCGCTTCTATTAATGCTTCAATCATTCAGTTATGTTAACACTCGGTTATTCCACTCCCGTGGAGGGGTAAATTATATTGGTTATTTTCGTCGGCTTCATATTTAACGCACGCAGTGCCTCGGATATTGGTTCTTTTTCACGTTAATATTCTACATCCATAGAATTGAAAATCTTCTTCTGTAGTGATTACTGTGAGACCTTCTTGTCTTGCAAATCCAGCAATAAGTCTATCAAATGGGTCACGATGCTCTGAATCCAAAGGTAAATGTTCAACTGCTAAAGCTTGTCCAACTCCAATTGGATGAACCTGTATTTCATATTCGGAAACAAGGTCGTTCCAGAAGTCTACTGTGTTCTTAGCAAGTCTCAGTTTACCAATACGGACTTTGGTTGCGATTTCATAAGCTGAAGCTGCTGAAATATGAAGAATGTTTTCCCAATTTTCTAATACGATTTTTTGCTTCTTAGATAATCGACGTGGATCATTACCCAAGAAAAGAAAGGCACAGGTATCAAGAAGGTACTCCTGACTCAATGAAGCCCCTCCCACTCATCTGGCAGATCATTAAATGAATCTGACATTTCAAGAACATCAGTTGAAAATTTACCTAACTCTCTTTTTCCTGTTCGCTCAGCCAATTTTCCTATAGGAACGATCTTTACTTTTGGAACATTCCTAAGTCCAACGGTGATCTCCTCTTCACTGTTAGCAACTTGATCTACGAGCTCAGAAAATCTAGTTTTTGCTTCGGATACATTTAGATACATAGCTTCTCCTTTTTATATATATTATACCAATAAGCCATGTTGGTCAAGTAGTTGGTTTAATAGCTTTGTTAATAAGTCGCAATTAATATATAAAATTCTAACCTCGGTTATTCCACTCCCGTGGGGGGAAATTATAATTGTCTTTTTCGTCGGTATCATATTAAACGCACGCAGTGCCTCGGTTATTGGTCTATATATTGAACTAACAGC
>JADGBV010000184.1 GCA_015231345.1 Planctomycetota bacterium | reverse complement strand
AAAAGGGGGCCGCATTAAGTTTTGGTTGCCTCCTGATTTGGCGTGGGGAAAGAAGGGAGCCGGAACTAAGATTGGCCCCTATGCCGTCTTGGCCTTTGATATGAAATTGATCGACTTTTATTAAGTTTTCGCCCTTTCTAGTGGCTTTGAAGAGTTAGATTATTAATTGCAAAAACGTACTTCTTTGTTATTATAGTTGAATGGATTTTCTCGATCCCCATTATTTTGACTACGCTGCCTCGAGCATTCCTTTTGTCGAGAGCTTGGAGGTGCAAAGGGAAGCGAGTGAGAAGTATTGGGCAAACCCTTCTTCTCAACACAGCAGAGGTAAAGAGGCGAAACGCTTTATCACGAAACAGAAAGGAATCATTTGTGATTTATGCTCTTTCAAGGAAGGTCGATTACTTCTTTTTTCTTCTGCCACTGAGGCTAATAATTTTGTCATGCATCATGCTTTAAGTCAGGGGAGTAAGAAAATTCTTCTAGCGAGTGATGCTCATGCCTCGTTATCTTCTTTCGTGGATGCCAATAAGGGAAGAATAGAATTATTGCCACTGACATCAAAAGGGGAATTATCGTATAGTTTTCTGGAAAACAGTCAGAGGGATGAGTATGATATAGTGCTTGTCAGTCATATTGGTCATGAGCTAGGGATCGTACACGATATCCAAAGGGTCGCACAGTTATGTCGCCAAAAAGGCATTGCTCTTCATATAGATGGAGCGCAGGCCTTGGGGCACCTAAATTTGAATTTAGATGCCATTAACTGGGGATCTTACGCCTTTGCTGCTCATAAATTCTCTGGGCCTCGTGGCTTAGGTGGGTTGTTCTTCAGAGAAGAAGACTACTCTTCGTGCATTATTGGTGGTCAACAAGAATATGGGTTACGAGCGGGAACAGAGAATTGTGCTGCATTAGCCGGAACTTCTTCTGCTTTAGAACGATCTCTCTCGAGTCTTTTGGATGAGCAAGAAAGAAAGAAAAAGTGGGAAGTGACCTTAAAGAATGAATGTTCGCATTTAAGCAATCTGAACTTTGAAGAAGCTCCGGGTCATTTGCCTGGCTTTCTTTCTTTGGGCTGCAAGAGTTTCTTAGCTTCAGAGCAAGTAGAGAAACTCGCCGTATTTGGATTCAGTCTTTCCAGTGGTTCTGCTTGCCATGAAGGTGCTTTGAATCCCTCAAAAACTATATTGGCCATGGGAAAAGATGAGCAGGAGGCTTTGAGCCATATACGCATTAGCATGGGCTGGGGGAATAGTGATGAGAGTGTGCTAGCATTGGCTCAAGCTTTCAAAAAAACTATGGGTACAGTCTCATGACTGGACGCTAAAAAGGAGCAGTGCTCTGAAACTGACAAATCCAGATTCTTTGGAGATAGACGAGGCCTATCGTTGTTTGAAGAATTGTCATGCCATTGAGGTTCAGTGCGTCAGGGAGAATTTGCTCAGTCTCATTGAAAATATGGAGAATATTGGCTTTGTAGCCATAACAATCAAGGGCTATGAAACTGAATCCGCTTGGTTGACTCTCAAAGCCTATAAAGGCAAAGCTGGTCCTTGTTACGATACCGGAATTTCGGTGACATACACGGGGGCCGCTATTGCTGTCTTAGATGACGATGATCATTGGCTCCCAAAAGGTGCTGCCACTCCTGTTTGCGAGAAGACTGCTAAGATATATATATTTAAAGAATACGCAGATACAGTGAAGGTTAGTGCTGCTGATGAAGAGCTTGTTAAGCGTCTTGAGCTATCGCCCAAGCCTTTCATGTGTGATGACCTTGGTGTGGATGTCGAGTCATTGAGATCAACCCTGCCATCATCCAAAGCTCAGGGCGAAAGAGTTGCCTTGTTTTATGCTGGTCCATTTAAGTTATTAGTCCTGCCTGATGGGAGTTTGCTTAAAAGAGGGCGAGTGAATGAAGTTGTGGAGGAATATGCCAGAGCCTTATGCCAAGAAGGTTGCTTAGAAGTAAGTGATACCCAGGATGATATCTTCCGCTCTACATTTCATGATGAGTTTCCTGATAATGCAGAATTGCCCAACTTTCCGGATGGAAAGTCTAGGGTGAACTCTACACCTCAAATATCAAAAGCTATTATTAATCACTCTCCTGACTCAGCCAATTGGAGCGAGTTAAAAGGACTCAATAAATCTCTGAGAAAAAAACTCATTCATTGCATAGAGACTCAGCAAGAATTTCTTATGCTATCAGGAAGTGACCCTGAAGAAGAGCAGGGTTGTTGCCCAAGTGAAGATGTGGGGGTGGGGAATCGTCTTGTTAGGGCTGGTATCATGTGCTCTTATTATCGTAGTGGCACTCAAGGCAGTTGCCCCATGGGAATGTTTGCCTTTAGAGGGGAACTATTGCCTGCTGGTGAGGATGTGGAGCACAAAATAGATCCAGTTTTTCGGAGGGATTTTCAATCTCATCTCAAAAGACTCGATCGTGGCCGCGTATTAAGGAAAATCGCTGCTGTGTTTTTTATTGGACTCATGCTGATCAGTATTGCTGTTAGTCTTGTGAAATATTCTCATTCATCCATTAAGAATCAGCAACCCTTAGATGTCTATTTAGATTTAGCTGATGAGCAAAAAACAGCATTTGTGCTTTTCCATCGTAATACTCGCTGCGAACAATGCTTGAAAATGGAAAAGTTTACGATTCATTTTTTGCGTAAGCATCATTCTGATGATATTGAATTTCATCTTATCAATATGGACGACACGGCTCATGAGTCTTATATTGAATTCTACGATTTATTTTCCACCACAATGATGATGATCTCTTGGCAAGGTGAGCAGGCAAATATTAGAATCATCAAAGATGCTTGGGAGACCTGGGTTGATGAAGAGCGTTTTCAGGGCTCTCTACTTGAGGCTATAGAGCAATCCTCTCGCCATGAATGAGTTGATTCATGCCAGCCTTTCTTGTTTTATGTTTGGCTTATTGGCTAGTCTTCATCCTTGCGGATTAGCGACAACACTTGCCAGTATGGCATTGCTGTTGGGGTGGTCTAATGGAAAAAAGAGGACGTGGCAATCTCTAGCCTTTTTTGTAACGGCTTATGCTAGTGCTTATACACTATTAGGCATAACAGTATGTTATGGTTTGATGCAAGTTCCAGTAATAAGTCATTTCTTGCAAGGGCCTTTGTCTGCTTTGATGGGGCCTCTATTTATTCTTGTCGGTCTTGTGCAAAGTGGCCTGCTCTCATTAAGATTCTCCTCGCCGAGTAAGCTTTTGGGTGCTGAAAAGTTGGCCCCTTTCACCATGGGTTTCCTTATGGCTTTAAGCTTTTGCCCCGCAACAGCATTAATGTTCTTTGGCAGCCTTATTCCTTTGGCTATTCATCAACAACAAGCATTCCTCTTTCCGGCATTATATTCACTGGGATTTATATTGCCCTTGGCGATAATTTCCCTATTGAATTTCATGGGCTTGAAGTCTGTGAAGCTTCAGGGAATTATTGATCGCATAGTGCCTTGTATGGGCTGGTTGATTTTATTATGGGGTTCTTGGCTTTGTGCTAAGAATATTTATTATAATATTTAGTCTCTAAAACTGACTGAATCATTGATTCATAAGTTGAAAATACTATTGAATCAAGCGTGCATTGGCAAAATCAAGTATACTCCATCTTTGTTCTGCTTCATCCACATTCACATCAAGTTTAAGAGTCTTAGGAGAATTGATCTCCAGGTTTAAGTCAAAACTGTTATCCTTCGAAGTCATGGTATGGTTGAGGATAAGTTTTTTGTCTGCGAAAATTTTTACATGAATTGAGGTGTTAGCCTGGTTGTTTTTGGGGCTATGAAAATATAGTTTTCCTTTAAGCGTTGTGTAGTCACCATCAAGCTTGTAGCTGGATTGAGAGTTTAGTAGCATGGAAATCCCTTTGTGGTATTCGTTTTGTCTTGTTTTTATTACTCCACCTAAAATATTCTCATCATGCACATAAGGCTGATGCTTTTCTGTCATGTGCGGTAATTGTTTCCATTCATTGTGACTGAGCTCATTTGATTGGTGAATCAATTCCATATCGCTCAAGTACTTCATTTTATGAATACTGCCATCCTGAAAGATGCACACACTCATGTTTTCTTTTAAAACTTGCTTTTGGGATTTTGATGTTAATGCTTCTATGGACCCTTTGGTGACACTGAGTTCACTCGCTTCATGTAAAGGTGCATCCAAGATAAAGGATGTACCAAGGTCAACAACATTGACTAAGGGTGATTTGATGCTAAAGCCGACGGCTTGCTCGGGAACATAAGCTGAAAATCGGCCTTGATAAAGATTTGCCTCATTCTCACCATCAAGGATTAGAGAGGCTGGACCCTGTAGAGTCGCTTCAACTCCTGAGTTGAAACGGAAGTGCAAAATACCTCTGCGAAAAAGGAGGTGGTGACCTTTATCCAAGAACTCTTCTTTGGGCTGAGAGCCAACCCATTCGACGTTATCGCTAGAAATCAATTGAGCGCTTTTTAAATGGAGGGCGTTGCGATTGAGCGAATGATCATACTCCTTATGACGCCTGAATATATTGTAAGACTGATCAAAAAGAGTTATAAATATGGCAATAAAAACAAGTGCAGCCGTGCTTATCCAAAATGAGCTTTGGTTAAACAGGCTTTTGTTTCTTAGATTTTTATAAGTGGCTACTTTTCTTCTCTCAGAATTTTTGCGACGAGTGAATTTTTGCGTACCTCGGTTTTCTGCTGGGTTGATGAGCGACGATCTACTCTCTTTCTCCAGGTTTTTAAGGAGAAGATTGCTCGATGAAGATGGATCTTCGTTCAGCCTTTCTTGGCGAGAGGCTTTTGTTGCGCTGGATAAGAGGCTATCAAATTCCAATTCTTGAAGAAATTGCTCTTTAAAATCGTCATCTTTTTTGAGCTGACTGTTTAGCCACTTCTTCTCTGCTTGAGTGAGAGTATCATGGATATACTTATAAGTGATATCAGAGAAATTAAACTTCAAGAGCTCCCTCTCCACGTAGTACACATTCTTTGAGCTTCTTCTTGATTCGAAATAAACTCTTCTTGATAGCTTCTATTTTCATGCCAAGCTCCTCTGCGATAGAAACAGAACGTTTATTTTGCAGATAATTTTGCTCTATAATATGGCGAGATTTCTCCGGTAACTTTTTGAGGCAATCTTGCAATATGATGAAGCGCTTGTTAAGTAAATTGGCATGCAGGGTATCGTTTCGGGACTGAAAGAGCTCATCAATTGTATTAGTTAGAGCTTCATCCTCCATGGTTGTGGTTTTTTTGAACCTACGAATCTCTTCAAGAGCCTTGAAGCGCACAATGCTTCGGCACCAAGACAAAATGGAAGTGCCTTCTTGGAATTGATCATATTTATCAATAATCACCAAAAATGAGTTCTGCACGATATCTTCAGCCCTTGCATGATCCCTGACCATGCCATAGGCGTAGGCTGTTAAGGCATGCTGAAACTTAAAGGCTTGTTTTAGTACATGGTCTCTCTGGAGAGAATTCGGCATAAAATCCTGGATATTAGGCTGATGTGACTTGTATACTAGGCACTGATTAAAAAAGTCTAAATTTAGTATTAAGGATTTTCCCCATTACTATAAAGATGACTAAATTTAGGGGTTTGAGGACATTTTTTTAAGGGAGCGCCAAAAAATTAGATAAAAAGGAAAAATTCCGGGAATAAATATTGGTATTTGGGTACTTCTTACTTAAACTGATATTATTCTTGTTGGAGAAAATAATGAAAAAAAACATATTGTTCATATCTATTCTTTTTGCTTTGTTTTCAGGTTTGAGTGCCGGTGAAGGATGGATAACGGACTTTAAGAAAGCGAAGGAATTAGCCAAGAAGGAAAATAAGCCCATATTTGCTAATTTTACCGGCTCTGATTGGTGTGGAACCTGTGTTTTTATGGAGAAAAATGTATTTTCCAAAAAATCATTCTTAGACTATGCTAAAGAGAAATTTGTGCTTTTTATGGCAGATTATCCTAGGGAGACTGCTCAAGATCCTGTCTTAGCAAAACAAAATGAGGCCTTGGCAGCTCAATATAGAGTTCGTGGCTTCCCTACATTATTAGTCCTTAACGCAAAAGGGGATCCCTTAGCTCAATCAGAATATTTTGTTGCCGATCCAGAGGATTATATTCGTCACCTTAACTCTTTCTTTACAATGAATAAATAATACACTCAAGATCTGCCATATTTAAATACATTGATGAATCGTACTGATTTTAGGCCTAAGATGAAGCCTTTCTTTTCTCTCGTAATACTACTTATTCTTTCTTGTTCTGCTTTTGCTGAATATCAACTTCCAGGCAAGCAAAAAGTCAGTGCCGAAGTCGACGGAAAGGTTATTAAAGTCACTTTTCATATTCCAGATGGCTTCCATCAAGTGATTCAAAAAAACTTCTTTAAGCTGGAAGTTAGCGGAGATCCAGGTCTGGAATTTGGCCCTACCATCTACCCAGAAGGTGTCATTCAAGGTAAAGTAGGTGAAGAATATCAAGGCGATACTTTACTAAAAAGTGAGATTAAAATTATAGGAAGTGGGCCACTTCCTAAAGAATTAGCTGTCTCTGTGAAGGCTTATTATCAACTCTGTGATGAATCTGGTGTTTGCTTTATGCCTCAACATCAAAGCTTTGAACTCACTGTCAAATCAAGTGTTTTGAGATATTCAGCAGTTCCGGTAGTTACTCATCAAGAGAGTGAAGCTAGCGAGAAGGTTGCTGCAGGAAAAGGCTTAATTGAATTCAACGAGAAGCCAGTCCCCAAAATAGGCTTAATTGAATTCAACGAGAAACCAGTCCCAAAAGTAGGCTTAATTGAATTCAACGAGAAGCCAGTCCCCAAGGTAGGCTTAATTGAATATAACGAGAAACAAATCCAAAAAGTAGGCTTAATTAAGCCCAGCGAGAAAGCAACAACAGAAGAAGGCTTAAGTGAGCCCAGCGAGAAAGCTGAATTTTCCCTCATCAGCCTTTTCTTGCTCGCTTTTGCTGGTGGTCTCATTTTGAATCTCATGCCTTGCGTCTTGCCAGTCTTATCACTCAAGATGATGAGCATCGTCTCATCAGCTCACAGTAGTCGGCGAGAGATATTTCTTGGCTCAATGGTTTATACGGCAGGGGTCCTCTTGTCTTTTGTCGCCATTGCTGCAGTTGTGATTTCATTAAAGAATGCAGGGGAGGCTGTGGGTTGGGGCTTTCAATTTCAAAATCCATATTTTGTTTTTGCCATATTGGTGCTTGTCTGGGTTTTTGCTCTATCGCTTTTCGATGTTTTCCTTATTGGCGCTCCTGGATCTACCATGGCTGCGAAGGCATCATCTGGGCATGGTCATATGTCCTCATTTATGAATGGTATATTTGCCGTTGTTCTGGCCACGCCTTGTACGGCCCCTCTGCTGGGCTCGGCCATTGGCATAGCTTTTAAACAGTCCCCTGTGATCATCTTCACAACCTTGTTGGTGGTTGGTTTCGGTTTGGCTTTTCCTTTTATTTTGCTTGGTTTCTTTCCGGCAGCTTTTCGCTTTATCCCTAAGCCAGGTAATTGGATGAATACATTTAGAGAAGTCAT
>JADGBV010000183.1 GCA_015231345.1 Planctomycetota bacterium | reverse complement strand
CTGATGCTTTCTGTTGGAATAAGCTTGTGGCTGGGGCCAGTCAATGTTAGATTCCGGGATATTCAAATTATTATTCCATTATTATTACAAATACTATTTATCTTAACCCCTGTGATGTACCCTGCTCCAGAATCTCTGCAACCCACACAGCAAAGCCTCACAGCTTTTCTTTATAACCTAAACCCTATGACAGGCATCATTGATGGTTTCAGGTACTGTCTTATTGGAGAAGGAACTCCTCTTGCAACACCTTTTTTATGCTCTTACGTATTAGTTTTTGTTTTGTTTTTAAGTGGTTTTGCTTTTTTTAATTTCTCACAGAATAAATTTGCTGATATTATTTGATGTCTGGAACCTCTCATAACGCCATACACATCAGCCAACTTGGCAAGAAATATAAACTTGGTGAACAAAATGATATTTTCACCATCACAGAGTACCTTGGGCGTAGTTTCAAAAAATTCTTAGGCCACCAAGTCAAAGAGAACGTCAATAATGATTTTTGGGCTCTCAAAGACATCAATTATACCCTAGAAAAAGGAAAAGTACTAGGTGTTATTGGAAAAAATGGTTCCGGCAAAAGCACCCTACTCAAGGTCTTGTCACGCATCACTCCCCCTACTGAAGGCGAATTTAGTTTTAATGGAACCGTATCTAGCTTACTTGAAGTAGGAACTGGCTTCAAACCCGAGTTGACTGGTTACGACAATATTTTCTTAAGTGGCACCATTTTAGGGATGAAACGTAAAGATATTCAAGCTTGCATGGAGCAGATCATCGACTTCTCTGAAATTGGACAATTTATCAATACGCCCGTCAAACGATACTCCTCCGGGATGTATGTTCGTCTTGCTTTTGCTGTAGCCGCTCACCTTGACCCCGACATCCTCCTTATTGACGAGGTTTTGGCCGTTGGCGACCTCAAGTTTCAGCGAAAATGTTTAGAGAGAATGGGTAGCGTAGCCAGCGAAGGGCGCACTGTTGTTTTTGTCAGTCATAACATGCAAGCCATTAGTCAGCTTTGCAGTGAAGCACTACTGCTTGATAAGGGTCAAATGCTTCAAAGTGGTGATGTCAATTCTGTGGTTGAGAAATACCAGGATCTAAATTTATCTTCCTTACAAGCTCAAGGCGTTTATGCCTTCGAAAGTGATGAGAATGAGGATGCATCAATTCAGACTATCTCATTAGGGCAAAGTGGGAAAGAAAAGTCTAATTTTGATATTCTCGAAGATATTCCCATTAGAGTGGAGGTTGAATGCCAGAGTGAACTTGATGACATGCTCCTTGAAATGGGAGTTTACACTCTCGACGGCATGTGTGTTCTTTATTCAAGAGAATTGGATTGGCATAACTATAAGGAGAATAATCTCATTGATCAAATTCCAACAAAGAAGGGTCACTACGTCTTTATAGGCAAAATCCCCGCCCCCCTTCTCAATAGTGGATTTTATGAATTACAATTTCGTCTTACCTCCCCACCTCAAAGACTCTACAATTCTCGCAGAGGAATTCAAATCCATATTACGGATTATCACGGCAGTTATTCATCCTGTATTGTAAAAACGACTTCCCATGGAATGATTACTCAACCTCTTAAGTGGGATAGGATAACCTAAAGAAGCACATCCTGTCGTTTTTTCGTTTAGCTTTATCTATTTGGAACTCATTATAGCTTGTATTTTCTAGACATACAAGGCTTCAAGCTAAAATATCAAGCTTAAATTATCATGGATAAAAGCTTACAAAAAACTCTAACCAAGGCTGTTGCACTCATCCTGAGGCCCATTATTCGCCTTTGGATGAAAAAAGGCTTTTCTTTTCGAGCTTTTGAAGAGGTTATTCGCTGGGTTTTTGTCAGTGTTGCAGAGGAAGACTTTAAAATTCAAGCGAAAAAACAAACAGATTCTCGAATTTCGGTCATTACAGGCTTAACTCGTCACCAAGTCAATCATTATCGCAGTATAAATCTGGAAGAAAGTCCAGAAGGGGCTAAGTCAAACCGTTCCACAAGGGTGATGACAGGTTGGCTGAACGATAAACTTTTTCTGGACGAAAATGGTGAGCCTTCTTTGTTGAAAATCACAACAGGCAATACCAGTTTTCAGAATCTAGTTCATAAATATGGCGGCGATATCTCTCATAAAGCTGTGCTGGACGACCTACTTACCTGCGGTAATATTGAGAAGACAAAAGATGAACGCGTCAAATTAATCAGCAAAGGCTACATCCCTAAAGCGAATGAAAATGCTCTGATTGAGATTATTGGACACGATGCAGCTTCTCTTATAGGCACCCTTGAGCATAACCTTAACTCTGAAGGTAAAGGGACTTTTTTCCAGAAAAAGGTCTGCTACGACAGTGTTCCTGAAGAATTCATTAACGCTTTCAAAAAGTTATCAGCTGAGCAGGCACAAAAGCTTCTAGAAAGCCTCAATGAAGAGCTCGGCAAAAGTGCCGTTTCAGAGAAAGAGGAAGACAAAAATTATTACGAAATTGGCATGGGAGTGTATTACTTCCAAAAGGAGGACACGTGAATCTCCTTCTCAAGTCTATAGCATTTTCCTTAGTATTACTCATTGCTTTAGCCTGTGGTGGTGGAGGCAATAGCGTTGCCAATAGCGGTGGAATTAGTGGAACAGGAGACGGCCAACTCAGCAAAAGTTACCGACTCAACGATTTTGATCTTGCTCATGACTCATATGGAAATAAAAGCAAAAGTGATTTCGCCATTAATACTTTAGCTCCTGTGTTCATGATATCTCTTGACGACCCTGTCTCTCAAGGCTTCGAAAATGACTTAGATATCTCTTTTACTGATGTACTCAGCGAATCTTCAGTCTCACTTTCTGATATAAGCTCAAATATTCGTATGGATCAAGATGAAGAGGGCAAAGTCCTTTTTATCAGTATTCTAAAAACAAACTCCTCCTCACTAGGATCACAAGAACTCAGGCCAGGAAGGCGTTATTTCTACACAGTAACAGCCAAAGGAAACAACGAGCTTTTCTTTAATGAAGAAAAGGTAGAAAGCATAAGTGGCTACATGGACACCAAAAACGTCACCATCACCTATCCAATGGAGAAAGGTCAATACGACAGCTTAGTGCGCATTGAAAACAGCCCGCTTAAAGGCATGGATTCACTCACACCAAATTTCTGGGTTCACTCAAAATACACTATTAGCTCATTTGATGAAAATCGATCTGACGATGGCTATGGGATTCTGGATAAATTAGAAGTTATGGCGAATGGCAATAAACTCTTCAAATCCGATAACAGTTACTACTCCATTCCCCATGCCAGCTCTACATTTTTCAATTTAAGCATTGAAAATCAAGCACAACTCAATTGGGGAGAGCATTATCGCATTGCCATCATCCCCCAAGGGCTAACTTATAATAAAGACGGACAAGAGAAACACATGATGGGCGACGACATTCCCGGACAAGTAGATATTTTCCTCCAAGAGTCGCCCACAAACTAAGGGCTACAGCTTGATTTGACAGTACCTCTCGGCCGTGATACTCGGCCCAATAGATCATCATATTTTCATTATGGCCAAAGCGGATAAAGAAGCAAAAGAAGCGCTCCTTAGGGAACTTCTACTCAAGGATAAAGACCTCTCCATGAAGGAGGCCAATGTTATTATCCGAGAAAACTTTGATACTGGTATTGCCCCTCCAGCTTATGCAAAAGTGAAAAAATCACTCAGCGAAGATGAGAATAGTGATGAACAGGGTGCAAAAGAGCCTGAAACAAAAAAATCTGATAAGCCAAAGGCTGAAAAGGCTAAGGCCCCCAAAAAGGCAAAAAAGAAAAAAACTTCCCCTGATAGTGAAGACGAAAAAGCTCCAAGCATCGACGAGTTTTTCGCCAGTGCGCCAGAAAAAGGAAGAAAAAAAGAACAGCCTGTAGAAACGAATCAAGCTGGAAGCCTTCTACTGGGAGAAAAAGATAATCTTGATGACGAAGCTCAAAAGAACAAAGAAAGAGCTTTAAAAGTAAAGAAAGCCTTCGGATCCTCTCTAGATGAAGCAACTGAGCCTGAAAGTGCTCAGAAAAAAGAAGTCGAACCTGAGCCAGAGCCTGAACCTCCACCAGTCATGCTTCCCGTCAATGTGAAAGTCAAAATCGCAAAAGCCAGTGAGGTTCATATTGCAGGGAGTTTCAATAAATGGAAAAAAGACGAATATGAAATGAAAAAAGTCGGTATTCGTGAGTGGGTTTTCGATAAAGAGCTTCCTGAAGGGAAACACAATTTCAAGTTCGTTGTTGACCAAAACAAATGGCATATCGATTTTGACAGAGACCGAGTTATAGATGAAACTGGCGTTAGCCATACTATCGAAGTCGTATAAATAGAAGCTGTCATGCCTCATCATGAAGCTCAAAATAATCTTTTGGGTTTCAGAAACGAGTCCTTGCTTGAGGTCAGTCGATATATCGAGAAGGAGCTTCAAGAACATCAGGAGAGTCACTTCACTGCTCTTTCACCAGATTATTTCCATCAATATTATAGTGGAGAAGAAGTGCTCGTCGGTGAACAAAGCTACATTTACAGAAGTTATCGAACTTGGCTAGACTTAGCGCACAGACTCGATTGTCGAATACTAACTCCAAAAGAGCTGGCACACCCATTAGTTAAATTTACATTTATCAAGAATAAAAGCTTAGCTTCCTTTCACGACAGCCATTCTCCTGACCCAAGCGAAAAGTATGGCACCAATAGCGAATTTGCACGACTCAGCAAATTGGAAGAGCCTGACTTTTTACTTGATTATAAAGATGCTCTCGAGCAAGTTGGTATTGATAATGGAGACACGATTATCAATCTAGGCATCAATTCAGCTGATGAATTTAAGCTCATAGAGAGAATCACCCCAAGTGACGTATTTAATGACATCACACTTATTGGTGTTGATCACTGTGAATCTGCTCTCAAAAAAGCCAAAGAGCATTTCTGCAAAGAAAAGCATATGTTCATCAACCAAGACTTGGGGAGCCTTAATTACTCAGAACTGCCCAAAGCCAATTTACTTATCTCCATAGGAACCCTCCAAAGCTCTGCCATTCATGGCCAAGAAGTTTTCCGTAAAGCTTTCCAAGAAGGGCTTCATAAGGGGGCGAGCATCATTTTGGGATTCCCAAACTGCCGTTATATGAATGGAGAGTTACGTTATGGAGCAAAAATTAAGAATTTCAAAAAACCAGACTTGTCGTTACTTATAAAAGATATCAGTTATTATAAGAAGTATTTGCAGCAACACAAATATGAGGTTTTTATTCGCGGAAAATACACGTTATTTTTATGTGCGACCCCTCGTCGGGCAAAGAGTTCAAGCGCAGCAGATCGTTCAAGTGCACTGAAAACCTAAATACCATAAAAGCAAACACCTCATAGCTGCCGACTATTAGGAAAAAAGCCTAAGCTTTCTTGTAATCCTCCTCTGCGATTTCTTTGCAGCCACAAATATTGATGCTCAGTCAGCATGCTTTTTTTGAGTTTCAAAAGATCTGCTCTTAAATGAGACTCACCTTTATGAACCAAGGCTCTCATTATGCCAACACGTGCCATATCTAGAGCTGCTTTCAGCTCACGCTTTACCAACTGAGACTCTTTACTTCGACTCGTGCAAGAGTTGATAAGCTCACTGATTTCATTTATTTTAAGCAAAGAGCGATGCAGCTCCTTATCGCTAATAGAAGGCAAAAGTTTTTTTAGCCCTTCTGAGCTAAGAAAATTAAAATCATGAAAATAGGTTCCATTCAAGCGTGTGCCTGAAAACACTTTATAAATCTGACCAGCTTTCATAAAAGCCTTACCCAAACAGTGCTCTGTGTCGTCAAAAAAGTAAGTTTCCAATGCCCATGCAAGATCAGATTCTTTAAGCTTCGCATGCACATTCCAAGATGAACAAGCAGCTTTAATGATTCCAGGTGCACTGAATGGCAAGTACTGATGATGCCCTCCATCCCCCCAATCAGTTAATAGCAAACCAGAGGCATTATTATCAAATGCAGATTCAGCACTAAGCTGAATATTTGACATCATATTAGGCACTCGTCCAAGGATGGCATTCCAAGTTGATGTTCCTGGGCAAACATAATATGGCACACCGGCCTTTCTGAAGACATGTCCTTCTTGTTTAAAAGGGTGATCCGATTCATACCCCCAATTTAGAGCAATCATATCATTTGGTAATTCCGCGACCAGTTTAGGTTCTTTAAGAATGATATCCCCCCAAAACATCATGGTCTTATGATGACGAGATACGACTTTTTGGATTTTTTTCAAATAATCAAGGTATACCATTTGCACTCCTTGTCTCTTACAAATAGCTTTGCTACGCCCTTTGCCTAATTCCCATGTTTCGTCACAACCAGCATTAAAAAATGAACTCGTGAAATTTGGCAAGAAATCCGCATATAAACCATTAATAAACTTCAGACTTTTATGGTCTGCCGCTAAAGTAGACCCGCAATCGTGAGCACGCCCCCAAGGGTCAACGCTTCCTTCGGGTATTTCAGCATAATGCTTATACGCAGGATGCTTCAACCACCTTTCGAAATGCCCAAAAGAATTAAAGTTGGGCACGAAATCTATATAATACTCATGGCAGTATTCATCTAATTCCAGTATCTCGCTCGAAGTCAAAGCTGAGGAATCTTTCCAAATGTCTTCATGAGTCGGAAATTGGAAAGTATGTTCTATATAAATCTGAAATTGATTGAATTTAAATAAAGCCAGTTCACGAATGATTTTCTTCAAAGTCTCCATTTTGGGCACTTTGGAACGACTAATATCAAGCATATACCCTCGATTAGGAAGACTGGGTTTATCAGATATATGACAAAGAGAAAGTCTTTTTGCGCGGTAGCATAACTGCCTTAGACTCTGCAAAGCGTAAAAAAGCCCCTGTTCATGAGCAGCATGAATATGGATTTCCTGAGAATCAACTTCTAGGGTGTAAGCCTGATCATTATTCCTTTTGCTTTTCTTGAGGGCAAAATGTATAGCAGGCAAATCACAATTATTGGCCTCTGCCTGAATGCGTATCTCATTACAGCCAGAAAGCTCCAGCCAATCTTTAAACTGAAGAAGGTGCTTCTTTAAACGAAATGAAATTTTCCTATTAAAGCTAATGATTTGTAATTGGCGCCAGTCAAAATAACCTTTTCTTTTCTCTAAATCTTGTGGTATAGGCAGAATAGTAGATTGACTCATGGCAAGAAAGAGAACGGGGGCTTAAAGAAAGTTGAAGCTTATAATAGCTTAGATATAGCCTGAGGGAAGTCTTGTAAAGCTACAACCTTGTCGACAACACCAGCAGAAATGGCACTGCCAGGCATTCCCCACACAACACTACTTTCTTCATCTTGAGCCATGACAAATCCACCTTTATCCTTAATCTTCTTTAGACTTCGTGTGCCATCATTACCCATCCCCGTCATAATCAAAGCAAGCACATTGGCGCCGTATATATCAGCACAATAATCATAAAGCACATCAGCAGAAGGTCGAAAACCATTCACGGGTTCATCATCGTTCAATTCTATTACAACCTTAGTGCCTTCGCGAACTAATCCCAAATGCCTCCCTCCAGG
>JADGBV010000182.1 GCA_015231345.1 Planctomycetota bacterium | reverse complement strand
TATCAAGCTACGATTGGCCAGGAAATGTCAGAGAGCTTCACAATGCCATGGAGCGCGCTTCTTTAATGGCACGAGGCGGCATTATCTTAGCAGAACACCTACCACGAAGAATCCAGTCACGAGAAGCTGATCCTCTCGCCAATAGTCAATCAGATAGCAGCAAACTCAAAGACATAGAAGGGAATATCATTGTGCAGACCTTAAAAGAGAATGCCAATAACCGCTCAGAAACGGCACGAAAGCTTGGTATTAGCCGCAGGAGCCTTCTCTATAAGCTGCAAAAACTCAAAAGCCAGGGTATCGTCATCGATCCCTGAAGAATTAAGCTTCATAGGGAACTAAGAACTAGAATTACGGTATTCAGAGGGAAGCATTCCTTTTGCTTTTAAAAAGAGTCGACTGAAATGACTGTGATCATAAAAGCCAACTTCTGAAGCAATGGTCGTCATACTTTTCGACGTTTCTTTGAGGAGACGACAGGCAGATTTAATGCGCACATTGATAATATGCTGTTGAGGGCTAATTTTAAATAAACGCTTAAAGTTTTTTTGAAACTGACTCGTTGATTGATGACACAATTTTGCTAATTCATCATTCTTAATGGTTTTCCATGAGAACTGACGGATGTGATCCAGGACAATATTCATGGATTGATGATGTTGAATATGGTGAAACTCATCCCTACTACCACGGGCTAAGCATATACAGCCGATGATTTCACCTGATGAAGACTTTAAAGGGAATTTATTCACAACAAACCAGTTGATGGCATGGTTAGGGTCTGGGGCTAGCTCAACCTTAGCAATCATCGGTTCCCCCGTCTCCATGACTTTTAAGTCATCCTGAAAGTACCCATGGGCACGGTCATAATCGAAAAGGTCATAATCACTCAGTCCAAGCATATCATCCTTACACTTCAACCCGCACGTCTTAGCCGCAAAACTATTCGCACTAATGACTTTTCCTTGACGATCTTTGACCACAAAATAGACAGAAGGCAGATGCTCAAATAGATGAATAAAATCTTCGACTCTGCTATTCAAAAGGACATTATCTGGAATCATTGCCTATCTCCTTTATTCTTAAATTGCGGAACCTCACGCCCTTTCCATGCCCCAACAAACCTAGGTGGCCTGTTTCATTCCAAGCCCCTTTGTGCTTCCCACTCAAATTAGGTTTGATCGTATCTAGGTCTACATCCAATATTAGTTTTCCATTTAAAGTGATCTTAATGATAGAGTCTAAGACATGAATTTCCTGCTCATTCCATTCTCCTACAGCTTTCAGGGCTCCTTTTTTAGCTGCACTCCAGCCATATGCGCTACCATGGTATTGATAGGGCTTTAATTTGCTATACTTTGGACTTGAATTATCAAGCACCTGGATTTCCATCATATTATAGGGGGTTGCCTTCAGTGGGGAACGTAGAGCAATGCCATTATTAGCACCAGCCTCCAGGGCGAACTCAAAGCGAAGAATAAAATTAGTGTATTTTTTTACTGTCATGATATTCTTATTAGATTGGCAAACGAGAGACCCATTCTCTATTTTATAGCCATGAGTACCACCAAGCCAACCTGTAAAATCTTGACCATTAAATATTGACCTATAGCCATCATCTTCTTGAGCTGCCAAGAGCATAGAGCAGCAAAGATAAGATAAGGCGATTAACACGATCATCAATTTTGATTTTTTCACTATGGGCTTACACATATTGATTAGCCTCAGGAATATTCGTGAATTTCAATCGAGTGCTATCCCAGTCGAGCTTTTGCTTAGGGAATTGGCTACCGATCACTCCTAACAGTACGGTCTCAGTTAAAGGAGCAGCATAATCAAAATGGGCCGAAGTCCCTTTAGAGCGGTCCAGACACGCATTCATAAATTCATCGTAGTGATTCTCTCTGGAGAATTTAGGTTTTTTGACACTGTATTTAAGTTTTGCCGGCATAAATATGGGACCAGCTCCATGAGGGTGAAGTATGGCACCATTCTCACCGATATATATAGCACCTTGCGCAGGGCGTTTTACCCCTTGAGGCAAATCAAGTTCATCGATCTTGAAACGATTCGCAAGGCCACCATCATGCCATACCATTTTAAAATCACGACTCGTATATGAAGTTGGAGCAAAAGTGTATTCTATGCGATTTGAAGTGGGGTAACCAAAACCATTAGGCTCCCTGCAAATGGCCTTGACGCTCTGGGCTGGTTTTAAGCTTAAAGCTGCCATAGGCGTGTCTATAATATGCACTCCCATATCTCCCAAAGTACCAACACCGAAGTCGAGAAACCTGCGCCAACCTGCAGGGTGACATCCAGCCCTCATGGGTTGCATAGCCACCTTACCAAGATAGAGCTCCCAATTCATGGACTTAGGTATTTGAATTTCTTTAGGTAGCACATTAATGCCCCATTGCTTATTGGACCAAACGTAAACTTTTTTTATTTTCCCTATCACTCCCTCTCTTAGAATATGACGCACAAGTTTATTCGCCATAGATGAATGGAGCTGTATCCCCATTTGATTAACAACTCCAGTCTGAGTTGCTATTTTCATCAATTCTCTCGTATCAGCTATTTTATTTGTTAATGGTTTTTGGCAGTAAATATGCTTTCCCAATAACATCGCATCCTTGGCAACAGCATGATGATTATGATCACAAGTAGAAATCATGAGGCCGTCGATTTTATCTCCCATGGCATCAAGCATTTCTCGATGGTCTTGATACATTGGTACATTCTTCTTAACCTTCACCATTTGCGAGCGATCAACATCACAAAGGCCCACAAGATTGAAATTTGAGTGAGTTACCATCTGCTTAAGAGTACCTCGACCATTACCTCCGCAGCCCACTAAGGCAAAATTCATTTTGCTATTTGGAGATTTCGCTAATAGCCCAGAGGGGAGGATAAGAAAAGGAGCGATGGCAGAGCCTTTTTTAATAATATCTCTTCGAGTTAAGTTTTTCATGAATTTGAGCTAGGAGAATAGGATTAATATGAAACAACAGCATTTTGTACTTTTCACCATGCCATCAACTTGATTATAGGGTTTTTTCCCAATAAGACTAGGATAAGAGACGGAATTTTGTGTATAATTCGTCTATCGAAGGTAATCATCAGAACTGCAGGAGAGAAAAGGTATATTATCATCATTTCTAGGCTTTTTATCCGAATTTTTACAATTCCAATCTTATAAACGCACATCTCAAAAAAAATAAACAACTGTTTTCCAGCAGGATAACTTGTGATTGCACACTGTAGTCCGACAAATCATAAAGACTTAATGATTTAAAATCTATTGACAGAATATGGTATACAGCATAAAATGTAAACATGTTTATACTCCTGTGACCTGGCTCCAGTTCCATGAAAAGAAGAGACCTCTTTAAATTCATATTATCTTGTCTATTCCTGAGCAGCTTCGGCTTCTTAATAGCATCCGAAGATGGCTGGGTCAAAATGCTAGCCGATGAAGACCTGACGGGCTGGAAGTCCAACGAAGAGATACCCAATTGCTTTTCAGTTGAAAATGGAATCTTAAAAGTCAGTGGTGGCCGTGCCCATCTTTTCTATACAGGCAAAGAAGGCAATGCTTCATTTGTGAATTTTGAATTTAAAGCCAAAGTCAAAACCACCAAAGGCAGCAATGGAGGCATCTATTTCCATACAGAATACCAAAAGAGAGGCTGGCCTTCAAAAGGCTATGAAGCTCAAGTGAATAGCAGCCATAAAGACAACAGAAAAACAGCCAGCCTTTACGGCATACAAGATGTCCATGAAAGCCCATCCGTAGATGATGAGTGGTGCGACTATTATATTCGCGTTGAAGGCAAACATATCATCATCAAAATTAATGGCAAAACCCAAGTGGATTACACAGAGCCAGATAATGTAGAGCGCCCAAATCATTTTGCTGGCCGCTTACTCATGAAGGGCACATTCGGCATCCAAGGCCACGACCCCAAAAGCACCTGTTATTATAAGGATCTTTACGTTAAAAAGCTATAGAAGCTCAGAACGAAAAAGGCATTAGAGGGATGCCGAATTATCGTAGAGCCGCTCCAAACCAACGATTAAACCTCATTTTTAAACACCTACGCGGCCCTATTTCCCCGATTGTAGAAAAGATCAATTTCACTATAATCCCAAAATATGGGCAAAAATTGGGCAACTAGACAAACTTTACTCGAGAGAGCTCTCGATAAAAGTGATCAAGAAGCCTGGAATCATTTCGTCAATTATTACAAAGGTTTCATTGAAGTGGTCATCTTCAAAATGAATATCCAATTTCATGACCGCGACGATCTTGTTCAATCAGTCCTCATAAAAATCTGGAATAACCTCGCTAACTTTGAAATCGATCATGATAAAGCCAAATTTCGTACTTGGCTGAGTCGCGTCACCAGAAATACCGTAATCGATTACCTGAGGCATGAAAAAAGAAAAGACAAACTCTTTTCTGATGTTCATGATGAACAACTAGATGATACTCGTAACGATAGCAACATGAACGAAGGTGAAATCGAACAAATTATTGAGAAAGAGTGGATGACTCATATAACGAAGCTGGCCCTCAAAAATATTAGCGCAAAATTTTCCCATCAGGCCATTCAAGCTTTCACTATGTCTTTGCATAATATGGATATCAGCCAAATCAGTGATAAACTTGGTATTAAAGAGAACTCAGTTTATAAATTGAGAAATCGAGTCAAAAAGCACATGACTGCGGAGATAAAAAACCTACGTCAAGAGCTAGAGTTTTAATGTAAATGGCTCATAAGAAAGACCCCTTTGACATCGACAACCTCCCCGACGAGGCTCTGGTGGATCTTTATCACTGCTTTAATGAAAAAGCAGGAGATTCTCTCAAAGAGGAGAACTCGCCCATTTTCCACGAACTCAACCAGCAGAAAGAACGTTATATCAATAAACAGCCCTTAGCCGAAGGAGGAATGAAATCTATCAGCAAAGTTTTTGATCAAAAAACAGGTCGTACCATCGCTTTTGCTGAGCTCCTCAAACCTGATCATGTTGAGCATTATGAGAATTTCCTTCAAGAAGCCCGGCTAACATCTCAACTAGATCACCCTAATATCATCACCATTCATGAGATCGATGTCAACTTAGAAGGACACCCCTATTTTACCATGGAGTTAAAAACTGGCGACTCCTTGGATAATATCTTAGCCAAACAAAAGACTGATGTGAATTATGCCTTAAAATTTCCCCTCAGTAAATTATTAGAAATTTATTTAAAAGTCTGCGATGCGGTTTCTTACGCGCACAATAAAAAGATTATCCACCTCGACTTAAAACCAGCCAATATTCAGGTGGGAGCTCATGGTGAGGTGGTTGTCTGCGATTGGGGTTTGGGGAAAATTATAGGACAGCATAATTATCAGCATCAGGGAGATAAATTCGATATCAATACGCTCAACCCAGATTTACTCAATAATATTACTCTCCAGGGGCAAATACAAGGGACACCTGGTTTTATGGCCCCCGAACAAATCCGCTCCCATAATAATAAAGATGTTCGCTCCGATATCTATGCCCTGGGAGCCATATTGTATTGCCTTATTACCCACAATCCTCCTATCTCTGGTAATACCAAGAAAGTTATCCGCGATACTCTTAAAGGAAAAATTCGCCCTCCACTCACCAGGTACCCGCATCTTAATATCCCCCAAAGTCTAAACGCTATCGTCACCAAAGCCCTACAATTAAAACCAGAAAAGCGTTATCAAAGCGTTGAAGAACTACGCCAAGATGTCAATAATTTCACCCTAGGCTACACCACCAAAGCAGAAGAACCCAATCTCATCAATGAAATCAGCTCTTTTTACAAACGAAACAAGGCACTCTGCCTCATAAGCATCACAGCATTTTTAGTAACTTCTACTCTATCCTTCTACTATATTTCTCACCTGCAAAGAATCACTCAAGAGGCCCTACAAGCTCAACAGCGAGCTGAAGATGCAAATAATCAATTCATCAAAACCCACAACCTCTATACTAGAGAGAGATCGGGAAACAAGGCATTAAAAACCGAAGCAACACGAAATATACTCTCCGATATTAATAAGTACTTTTCAATTGATTTTTACGATCGCCCAGACAGTGCTCTAATTCAAGCCCTCGAACTCACCACCCTTTTACTCGAAGATCAACCCAACTCAAAATTTGCTCATGCCACAAGAGGGCTAATCCACTTTATCTCTCAAGACTACAAAAAGGCTTATGATTCATTCAAATTAGCCCCAGAAGGTTTTGAGGATCTCTTAGAACTTTGTGATAAATCTCGTTCCATCAAGAGAGAGAATAACTTTATAGCCATCCATGAGCTCCTGCCTATTATAGATGAACTCAGTCATGGTTTGATTGATCGCAAAATTCTACTAGCCAAATGCATGTTCTATGATGGAACTTTCAGAAGTCAGCCTTACAACCATTCCTTGGTCGTCAAAGAAGTCATAAAAGCATGGAATCCGGGTTGGGCTATAGACAAAAAGAACCAAAAATTATTTCGTTACTCCAAAAAAGAGGCAACGCTCTATTTAAGAGGCATGCATTTAACACGCCTTAAAATCCCTCCTGATGAATTGTGGAACAACTACAAAGAGAAATCTTATAATGGCATCAACCTCTTGAACACATTACCAATTAAGACTTTAAATATTAGCAATACTGGAGTTGAGAATCTCAATGCAGTCAAAGACCTCTCTACTCTATCACAACTATTTATTGCAAAGACTCCTATAAAATCTCTGAGCCCCTTAAAATTTGCTTCGACATTAAAAAAACTCTACGTATCAAAAGATCAATTTACTCTAGCTGATTTTGCAATCCTTCCACAGTACGTCCATGTCGTACAAAAATAAAAAGGGAGCCATTATTCTGATAATTCCTATCCCAGAAGCTTTTAATGATATTTTGGGTTTCTAATACTTGAATTTTAAGATTTAAGAAGACAATAATGTGGGTTTTTCAATCTACCCCCTTTTATTCAGCCCTATCATAAAAATATCAGTTCAGCACAAACACAAATTTATGAGTTCATCAGCTAACTTCTCGGATCTATTAAGTTCCGACAGCTCTTATATAGAGAGCCAATACCAACAATTTCTGCAAGATCCCTTAAGTGTTGATCCCAGCTGGCAAAGTTTTTTTCATGGCCTAGAATTCCAAAGAGGCCCAGAAGGCGCTGAGCATAGCCATGATAAATTAAGAAAGGAGTTTAATGTTTTCAGGCTCATCCAATCATTTAAAAAGAGGGGACATCTTCTCTCTAACACAAATCCCATCAGAAAACGTTTGGATAGAAATGCTCATATCAGCTTAGAAGAATATCATCTCAGCGATGCTGACCTAGAAGAAAGTTTTCTCGCCGGAGAAATTATCGGGTTAGGCACAGCCACTCTTAAAGAAATTATTGATCACCTCACTCAAGTCTATACAAGAAATATTGGCATTGAATTCATGCACAGCAATAACACCGATGCTGTCAGGTGGTCTAGAGATACCTTTGAAAAAGGAGCATTAAACCTTTCTTATCCCATGGAGAAGAAAAAACAAATACTTCGAAAACTTAATCAAGCTGTTATTTTTGAAAATTTTCTTCAAACTAAA
>JADGBV010000181.1 GCA_015231345.1 Planctomycetota bacterium | reverse complement strand
AGCGCTAATATTAGAAGTAATACCTCAAATATCAATTTTGACTCTAATAATGATGCCTCAGCTGAAATGCTATTAAATACCACTGGGTTAGGCATTGGAGTCATTCCTTCCAGTAATTTGCATGTAAACGGAAACGCACTTGTTTCCAAGCAAATCTTTGTGGGTGGCACCAGTGGATCGGCTAACCTTCATATTACGGGGAGCTTGGGCTTCAGCCATCAGACTATGAGCTCAAACACAACTTTAGGCTCTAGTTCATACGTATTTGTTAACTCTGCCACAGATAATATTACTCTCACCTTGCCTTATGCAGCTAATGTCACTGGGCGTGAATATACTATTAAGAAAACCTCGCTTTTGAATAATATCTGGATCACAGGTGGTGGCAATGTGATTGGAGATGCAAACCCAATTGAATTGCCGAGTCACTCAACAAGACTCCCTTGTGTTACAGTGATGAGCGCAAGTGATCAGTGGTATGTTAAGAAATCATACAGTGTGAATGATACTGTGTCGGCGTCCAATTTAATTGGCTGGTGGAAACTGGATGAAACATCGGGAACTGTTATCACAGACTCAAGCACTAATGCTAACCACGGCTCACTTGATACTTATACGAGTGTGCCGGGAAAAGTTAATAAAGCCATCAACTTGGGCGGAACAACTCAAGTGGAGATGACTGACGCATCCGAATCTCTTTACGATTTAACGACAGCGATTACCCTTTCATGCTGGTTTACAGTTGATACTTTTGATGCTCAATGGCAATCTCTTTTTACGAAAGGGGATACCTCATGGCGTTTAGCAAGGGAAGATACGAGTAATTTTCTCTCTTTCACTCTTAATGAGTGGCCAAATGATAAGTCTGTAACTTCGACTACAGATGTTAATGATGGAGATTGGCATCATGTCGCAGGAGTTTATGACGGCGCGACTATGAATATCTATATTGATGGTGTATTAGAAGACACACTTGCCTTTGCTGGTAATATCAACAATAACACTTATCCACTTAGAATTGGCGAAAATGATCAAAATTGGAACCGAAAATGGAAAGGCAGTATTGATGATGTGCGGGTATATGATGCTGCTCTAGATGCTGGACAGGTTCACGCACTTTATCAAGGTGGAAATTGAAGGCTTCGCTGAAAGAAAAATACCATTTCTAGCAAAAAGTAGGAATAAATAATGGGGGATGTCCCATACATCGTTAATTCAGTCCTTTTTACTGTTTTCTGCTTTTTATTACTTTTTTTAAGTTCTTCTAGATTATTATTTTCATACTACATATTGTGTTGATTTTGATAATTATACTAGAAATGACCAATATGCTGTGGTTTTTAGTGTCAACTATTATATTGATAAATATCATTCAATCTGTTTTAAAATTAGAAAACATTACTTCTTGAATATTTAAGATACTATTTATTATTCACCCATGAGCTCTTCACTGAAAATATTAGGTCGTGACTTAGATTCTCCAGCTGCATTTCGTATGGTGAAGAGGGGAGAGCTTCGTAAATTATTTTCCAAAGTGTATACCACGGATTTGGAAAGTGACCCAGAAGCCCTCGTGATGACTTTTCGCTATGAGCTCCTTTCATTCTTCTGTAAAGGATGTGTTTTTTCTCATAGAACAGCATTCAAAATGCACAGTGGTGAGCGGACAATATTCTTGTCTGGCCCAAAAGCAAGGACATTCACTTGGCCGGGTTTGACGGTTAAAGTCTTAGCTGGCCCAGGTAACCATGATAATGATATGTCATTTAAGGGTCTTTATATCTCTTCCCCTGCTAGGGCATTATTAGAGAATCTACAAGTTTCTAAAACGATTAATGGCATTAATAAATGTATATCGCGTGAAGAGATTGAGACGGAGCTGGATGGTGACTTGGATGCTAAAGGTGAAGACTATCTCAAAAAAATTAAAGGCGAAGCCGGTCAAATCGCTAAGACATTTGGCTGGGAAAGTGAGTATAGCCGACTATCAAATCTTATAGGAGCTCTTCTCCAAACTCGCGATGCAGTCTTTTTGAAGTCCAAAAAAGCTAAGGCAAGAGCAATGGGTTTGCCTTATGACGAATCAAGAGTACGACTATTTCAAAGCCTATTTGACTATTTGCGTAGCAATAGGCTTCCATATATTCGTTCTCAAGCGGATCCAGAGAATGTATTCTCATTTATGGAAGCATATTTTTCTAATTATATTGAAGGGACGACATTCAATATTGATGAAGCGGAAAGTATTGTTTTTGACAAGTTGGTTATCCCTAATCGTGAAGATGATAGTCATGATATCATCGGAACTTTTAATATTGTAAGTAATGCTGATGAGATGTCGATTATACCTGAGAGCTTTGATCAGTTAATTAATATTCTTCAGCGTAGGCATAAAGTGCTTATGAGTTCACGTCCAACTAAATTGCCTGGTGAGTTCAAAGTTAAGCCTAATCAGGCTGGAAACACAAAGTTTGTGGCTCCTGGTTTGGTTGATGGAACCTTAAGGCAAGGCTTTGAATTCTACGAGGGTCTCCCTTATGGTTTTGCGAGAGCAGCTTATATGATGTTTCTGATTTCAGAAGTGCATCCTTTTGCTGACGGCAACGGCAGGATAGCCAGAATTATGATGAATGCTGAGCTAGAAAGGGAAGGGGAGCAGAAAATTATTATTTGGAATAGTTACCGTGGTGATTATTTACGTAATTTAAAAGGTCTAACACGTAATGGGCAGTGTGAAGGATATGTGAAAATGTTAGGTTTTGCACAGGAGTTTTCAGGGAAAATTCCTCTTTCATCAACTAGTGATGCAGAAGTCCATCTAGTATCTAATAAAGCATTCGACGAAGATGAGGATTACGCGCTATGATGAAAAATAATATTATAAGAATAATAATGGTGTATTAGAAGACACACTTGCCTTTGCTGGTAATATCAATAATAACAATTATCCACTTAGAATTGGAGAAAACGATCAAGTTTGGATGGGGAAATGGAGAGGCAGTATTGATGATGTGCGGGTATATGATGCTGGCCTAGATGCCGGACAAGTCCTCGCCATATATCAAGGTGGGATTTAAATATTACGCAGAAACAGTCTGAGAAGATTATTTTTAGCAAAACATGTTTTGACAAAATATGTTTTGTTTATATGATGGTTGCATGACACCACAAAATAGATTCATTGGGAGAGAAAAAGAGCTTGATGCCTTAGAGCGCTTTCATGCAAATTCAAAAAGCGGTTTTATTCCTATCTATGGACGAAGGAGGGTTGGCAAAAGTGAAATGATACTCCAATTCCTTCAAAATAAGCGGAGTGTCTATTTTCTCGGAAAAAAAGCCAACCCACTATTGCAAATTAGGGAATTCCTCAAGGAAGCATCTCTCAGTCTGGGCCTTCCATTAATTGAAAATCAAAATATAAGTAATTGGAAAGATGCACTAAACATCGTCGTGGAAAACTCTGGTCCAGAGAAGATTGTCTTAGCACTTGATGAATTCCAGTGGATTGCCCATGAGGAGCCAGGAATACTCTCTTATCTACAAGAGCTCTGGGACCTAAATTGGAGCCGGGGCAACAAACTTACCCTGATACTATGCGGATCGTACATTGGGTTTATGGAGCGAGATGTTCTCGGGAGTCAAAGTCCACTTTTTGGTCGTAGAACGGGTCAAATGCTAATCCAGCCATTTAACTATTTGGATTCGGCAAAATTCCATCCAGATTATGGACATCAAGACTCGGCCAAAACATATTTTATCTGTGGAGGAATTCCTTTGTACTTAAATTTATTTAGGTGTAATAAATCAATTGAGCAGAATATTAAAGAACAATTTCTTGACGAGTATGCTCCACTTTACGCTGAACCTAACTACTTACTTAGAGAAGAACTACGTGAGGTAGAAAATTTTGAAAGTATACTTTTTGCACTTGCTAATAAAACATCTCGTCGCAAAGAATTAGCCGCCTCCACTGGAATTGATAGTAGAGCCTTGGATTATTATTTGCGTTCCCTGCTCGGTTTAGGCTATATCGAAAAAATGAGTCCCCTTTCTCCTGCAGCTAGCAAGAAGCACCCTCTTTATAGACTGAAAGATCCTCTATTGAGGTTTTGGTTTCGATTTGTATACCCAAATGAAAGCTACCTTAGGCAATTTGGTCCTGAGAAAACATTTAAGGAGCGAATATCATCGCATCTCCCAGCATACTATGGAATATGTTTTGAAGATCTCTGTAGAAAAGCCTTGCCAAATCTATTGGCTAGGGAGGGAGTTGAGGTTGGTTGTAAACTGGGCAGTTACTGGGATCAAAATATTCAGTTGGATATTATTGCATTAAGAGATGATCAATTCGTGGAGATTGGGGAATGCAAATGGCAAAGTAAATCTGACTCCGCAAACACCATAGAAAAACAAATGGTTCAGAAAATAGCTCATTACCCCAATCCTGAACAGCAAACAATAAGGATGCATTATTTTTCTAAATCTGCAATGAGCTCTACTCCCAATTTGATCGTTCACAATCTAAAAGAACTCTACTCACTTTAGGCTAGAGTTTCGCCATTTTCTCAAAACTCCTTATCCAGTTATATCCCTAAGGATAGGCACAAAAGAACGCAAAAAATTAGTTATTTCTCTGTGTTCTTTGCGTTCTTTTGTGGCTAATGTTTTCGAAAACGCGATTATTACTGAATCCGTGGCTATATAAAAATGGCGAAACTCTAGTTTAGGGTCCGCAGATAAATAAACCTCACATATACAAGAATCGACAGAGAGGAAATACTAGGCTTCTACACTGAGTTAGAACTTGAATACTACTGAGACTAGCCTATTTTCTCCAACGCAGCTTTAATGCGCACGCTCATGAGTTCTCTTTGCTCTTTTGGCACAACACTTACGAGTCTAATGTCTTTTAGGATACTTTGAGCTTCTTCAGTCTTGCTTTTGAAGCTGCTGCTTTTTCCTAGTTTAGACTGAAGCTCGGCGACCATAAGTTGACGTCTTGCTTGAGCGCTCATGTCTTTGACTTCTAAGCCAGCTAGGCCTTCAAGTTTTAAGCAATATGATTCAAGTTGCTGTGCATTCTTATCACACTCTTTTTCAAGTTCGGCCAAGGCTTTTTCGTTGCGAGGGCGGTTAAGAAGCTGCATGGTTTTTTTATATCGCTTTTTGATATCTTTTTCTTGCGAACAAACACCGACATTCGACCATTTCTGGGCAATCTCTTGTATTTCTGGTTGGTCTTCACCCCAAGTTTCATTGAAGAGGCAGTTTTCCAAACTGATGCAAAGTTCAGCTTTCTCATCAGATAAGGCTTCTTGGACTTTACGTTTTTCGCTTTCAATGGCTTGTTGTTTTTCTTGTAGCTTACTTTGTAGATCGCGGTAAGCTCCTTCGGTTTGTTTGACTTTTTTGCGTGGAACATAACCAATGGTAGACCACTCTTTGTCGATGGTAGAAAATTCTTTCGCAACAGCTTGTAGGTCTTCACCTTCAAGGGCTGATTTGAGTTTTTCTAATAAAGCCTCTTTCTTTTCTAGATTTTCAATAAAAACGGCATCTTGAGCTTCATCTTCAACTTTCTTTTGGCTATAAAAAACATCACATGCTTCCTGGAAAGCTTTCCAGATGGCATCAGATTTATTGCGCGGTACAGGGCCAATGCTTTTCCACTCTGCTTGAAGTTTTTTAACTTCAGGCAGTAAGGATTTCCACTCTGAACTTCTTTTTTCTAAGTGACCTACCTTCTCTAGGATCACTTGTTTGAGTTCTAAGTTTTTCTTTTGTTCTTCTTTAGACTCTTTGAAAAATTCTCTACGACGGTTAAAGAAGTGATCGCAGATACTGCGGTATTTTTTCTCTAATTCTTTTTCAGCTTTCCAGGAAGCTAAGCCTGCTTTCTTCCATTCGCTTTGGAGCTCGCTGATTTGGTCTGCAGTCTTTTTAAACTCTGTGGATTCTTTGAGGGGCTCTAATTTTTCTAGAATTTCCTCTTTCTTTTTTTGGCATTCAACCTGAAAACCTTTGAGCTTTTCAAAGATGGCATCGCAGGTGGTGCGGAATTTCTTCCAAAGTTCATCATCACCTTTGGTTGTAAAGCCTATGGCTTTCCACTCATTCTGTAATTCTTTAAGTTTATTGCGATAAGTTGCCAGCTCTCCTTTGTCTAATAATTCTTGAGCTGATTCGCAAAGTTTCTCTTTTCGTTTGGTATTACTCCATCTTTCCCAGCCCATTTCCTGGCTAATTTCGCCACTGATGCGTACGAAAGTCTCTCGTAGTTTGGGGACTTTACTTCCTGTGTGTAAGTTGAGCTTTTTAAATGTTTCTTTAATATCGTTGAAACGCTTTTGCTTTTCGTTGACGTTACAGTCTTTGTCTGCTTTGAGTTTTTCTAAGTCTTCATTCAGACTGACCAATTCGGCACATTTGCGATTGTGCTCTTCTTTTTTGACTCTTAGTTCGATTTTATCGCTGGTTTTGGCAAATTTTTTCTGGAGGTTTTCATCCTTTTCGCCTTTAATTTGTTTCCAGCTTTCTTTAAGCTCTTGCCACTTTTTGCTGTCTATTTCTTGATTTTGATCTTTTCCTAAATTCTCTAGATCTTTGAGTATTTGCCTGATTTTGATATCTTTATCGCTGGCAACTTGCTTTTCATTAGCAATTTTAGCTTTTAAGGTGACTTCCATATGCTCAAAATTCACTTGAAGCTCTTTTTCCTCATCTAGCACAACGCCGCATTCATCCCATTTTTTTCGGCATTCTTCAAGCAGGGTTTCGCATTCTTTAGCGTCTAAGTCAGTTGCGGCTTCAAGTTTTTCAACAAGACTTTTACGAAGAGGTAAGTTAACCTCAAGAACTTTAGATGTTAAACTGCTATCATTAGGGGAGCTAGACTCAGAAGTGATGTCAGTCATGATAAGTTGTGTTTTGGCATTAAGTTGAATGTTTCCGGGAAAATAACCGGAAGTGTAATTCATTGAGTGAAAAACTCAAATCAGGTGACGGTGCAAGTTATTGCACTTTCGTCTCCTGCAAATGCTACGAAACTTATCGTTGATAAATGAGAAAGCTTTTCTAGTCGATGTAAGACAGTAACTCTTCTCCACCCAATACTGCAAGGGTTTTACGGATGCCTGGGGGCAATCCGGTGATGGAGAGAGTGCAATCACTGTCGCTAAAATTCATGGTCTCTTCGACCATAGCGCCAAATCCGCAGCTATTGATATAGTCCACTTCAGTCATATTCAAAACTACCGAATGACCTTCTTCCAGAAATTCTTCCAGAAAACGAAAATCGTTTGAGTTTTCGACAGAGCCGAAGCAAGAGATGGAAACTGTATTGTTTTCTGTGCCTGTGTTAGAATACTTCATCAGTCTTGTTGATCCTTCCCTTTAATAGCTTTGAAAAATGTGACTTTGGTGCTATTACCCACATCGATATCAACCTCCCAGTCATCACTGTAGGCCTCAACTAAGGTCAATCCTCCCAATTGACTTTTTTGCAGGTCCTTTCGGGAGTGGTAGGGCATATCGTCGAAAAATTTCCCACCATAATCGATAATTTCGAAGAGCATGCCGTCTTCGCCAAACATCAGGTTAAGTGATGTCTTGTCTCGTCCTTTTTCCGATGAGCCATAT
>JADGBV010000180.1 GCA_015231345.1 Planctomycetota bacterium | reverse complement strand
AGGCAAAGCGCATAGTCCTCGCCTCTATTCCATTGCTTCATGTCGATTGGGTGATGATTTAGACTCTACTACAGTAAGTCTATGTGTCAAACGAGTTGTTTTTACAGATGAAGAAACGCAAGAAGAAGTACGTGGAGTGGCTTCTAATTACCTCTGTGATTTAAACGAAGGAGATAAGATTAATATTATTGGGCCCATAGGGAGAACTTTCTTATTGCCCGAAGACCCTGCTGCTGATATTATTATGGTGAGTGTGGGCACAGGCATAGCTCCATTTAGAGCTTTTATTCATCATATGTACAAACAGGATATTAAATGGAAAGGGCAAGTCCGTCTCTTTTTTGGTGCAAAAACCAGCCTTGATAAACTCTACATGAATAATCAAAATGAAGATATAAGTCAATATTATTCGATTGATACATTTAAGGCCTTTGAAGCCATTTCTAGAGAAGCCAAAAATCCCGATCGTCGTTATGTTCAGCACACCTTTGAGGATAACTTGAACGATATCTGGTCCATTATAGAAAAGGGCGATTTTTCTTTGTACATTTGTGGTATGAAAGGAATGGAGAAAGGGATTAATGAAGTTTTGCAGGCCAAAGCGGCTTCAGTCGGTTTAGATTGGGATGAAATGCGCGATGCTTTCAAGAAAACTGGCCGCTGGAATGTAGAGGTTTACTAGTTTTGTGACTCACTTTCTTTGCTATGGATTATCTATTTAAAAAATAAACCACAGCAGAACTTGCATAGTAAAAGTACCGATTAAATACATCAAATATATAGTTGTATATTTGGTGTAATCATTGGCAGACCATCCATCATTAGACGATCCTTCTGAAGAGAATCGACCGCAGAAAAGAAAAAGAACTCGTAAGCGCAAGAGTATGAAGGGCTTGTTAATAGCCGCAATGCTTGGGTCTGCATGTAGCTTTTTAATTATTAATTATGTATACCAGCAAGGCTACCTTGATAAGGAAGGCTCGCAATTATTCGCCCCTGAGAGTACAAAGCCTCAAGTCATTCGTAAACTTGTCGTTGTAAAGAAAAAAAAATCTTCGGATCAAGGCGCAAAAAATTCGCAAAGCAAATTTTTAGCTCATGAAAAGGCAGCTGGCGGTAGCGACAATATCTCCCTTGCCAGTTCAAATCAATCTGGTAATGGTTCGGAGCAAAAAGCAGGGAAAGCTGATGGAAATAAAGCTCAATTGCCCGGGAGTCAATATGCCGTTACTGAAAGCGAGTTGATGTATATAAACGATTTGTTGCCTGAAAATGATAGCTTTTCTGAGCACCCCATGCCCAAAGTAGAGCTAGGAGTAGCAAAGAAGGATCAGGAAAGGAAAGGGACTGAAAAATATATAGAAGAGATCGAAATCGCGCCCTGGATGCCTTTGGCAACAGTTTACCACACTTACGAAACTAAGCGTGTATGCTCTTTGCAAGATGGTGAATATTTAACCGTAAATAGAGATTATAGAATTAGAGACATTCCTGAGGACTTAATCAATTTAAATTTGCAAATGGTGAAGTCTAGCGATGAGTTGCAACCGCTGAGCGTTGAGCAGCCAGGGTATATCGTTGTCATTACCGAGGCTGGACAAGCCTGGCCTGAAGAAAAGAAGTTAGTGAAAGTGGGTGAAGCCCTGGCTTACCCTAAAATTAAAGTTTCCAAGTCGAAGGATGCTCTAAAAAGGCAGCCACTTGATATCTATATGCGCCTGCTAAAGCCGTGCTTGGTCTCATATCCCAATGAAGGCTCCGTTGGTACAATTATCGCCTTTAAGGAAGACGAGCAAATGGCTCAATAAGGAGCTCTTGTGCTTTTAAATCTTTCCTAGAAATCTGTGATATTTTTATAAGCTGGAATTTAACGAATTTAGTATATTATTATGCTTTTGCATTTATTAATGATTAGAATGTACTAGGATTAGAGACTTTATTTCTATAAAATATTACTACTTAAGATACAAGGGTTTAATTTATTTATGAGTACCATCAAAGCTCCTGCAATTTTTCTCGCACAATTTATGGGTGATGAGCACCCATTTGATAATATTGACAATGTTGCCAAATGGGCTCACGGATTAGGTTATAAAGCCGTGCAGATCCCATCGTGGGATGGACGTTGCATCGATTTAAAGGCTGTTGCTGAGAGTAAAACTTACGCCGATGAATATAAAGGCAAACTGCAAGATGCGGGCATTGAAATTGCTGATTTAACCTCTCATATTCAAGGTCAACTTGTCGCTGTAAATCCAGCTTACGATGACCTATTTGACCCATTTGTCCCGGAATCACTTCAGGGAAATGCCAAAGGGAGATCGGAGTGGGCGACGGATCAACTGAAATTATGCGCCAAGGCTAGTGCCAATTTAGGCCTTAAATCTCACGGGTCTTTCTCTGGATCTTTTCTCTGGCATACGGTTTACCCATGGCCTCAAAGGCCCGCTGGACTAGTTGAAGCTGGTTTTAAAAAATTAGCAGACTGCTGGAAACCTATTTTGGATGTTTTCGATGAAAACGATGTGGACTTGTGCTATGAGATTCACCCAGGAGAAGACTTGCATGATGGCCTAACTTTTGAGCGTTTTTTAGCAGCCGTGGATAATCATTCTAGAGCTAATATCTTATATGACCCCAGCCACTTTGTGCTTCAACATATGGACTATTTGAAATTTATCGATTACTATCATGATCGTATTAAAATGGTGCATATTAAAGATGCTGAGTTGCGTTTTGAGGGTAAAAGCGGTGTTTATGGTGGCTACGAAAGCTGGCAAAATCGCCCTGGTCGATTCCGCTCTCTAGGTGATGGTCAGGTAGACTTTAAAGGAATCTTTAGCAAATTAACTCAATATGGTTTTGATAACTGGGCTGTTCTTGAATGGGAATGTTGTCTTAAGCACCCAGAGCAAGGAGCTGCTGAGGGAGCTAAGTTTATTAATGATCATGTGATCAAGGTCGCAGAGAAGGCTTTTGATGACTTTGCCTCTGTTGGTGCTGATGATGCTTTAAATGCTAAGCTCATTGGTGGCTAGACTTGCCTCTGGTGCAATGGCTTTGCGCTAGTAAAGCTATTGCACCATTGAATCGACTCACTATTGAATCTTTCTAGCCTCTCAGCTTCACTCTTTCTGCTCTGCTCCAGTATAAAGTATCACTTTGTTTTTTGAGCGTGTGACAGCAACATAGAGCATTCTAAGCGATTCCGCATAATTGGGATTGCTCAAAATAGATGGTAAATCAATAAAAGAAGTATTGAAAGTAGAGCCTTGAGAGCGATGTGTTGTGATTGCATAAGGAGCTTGTGCTTTAGCTAGACCCTGCTCGAAGTGATTTAGTTTCTTTAAAGCGAAACTGTTATTGCCCGCTTCTCTTTTTGCTTCGTTGAATTTCTGCCTAAAAGCATTCTGTTCTTCAAAAGGGACATAGAAAAAGCGCACGAATTGACCTTCAATGCTTTCTCCTGAGATCTCCCAAAGATTTTCTTCTTGGAACGAAGCTGGCTCGACACTGCGTACTCTGATGATATCGTCAGTATTGAGTAATACTTGCCTTTTGCCATTAAAACGAGACTGGTAAACCGGTGAAGTGAGAATCAGACATTGATTAGAGTGAAATGGTGTGTCTGAGCAGCCTAAAATCTTATTCTGCACAGCCTGATTAAGTTCGTGCACTCGTTTATTAGTCCATGTAAGGATACGGCATTCGTTGGGGTTTTGCTGTGCCTCTTTTTGACTATAATTCTGCATAATCATTTCCAGCCATTCGTCTTCATTATCAATACAAAAAACCCCTTTGTTATTCAATATGGCTTCGGTTGGATCTTCAAGTTCCTGGTTGAGCTCCATTGCTTTGCGAATATTCATGCTGAGACGAATAATGGGGTTGTCTGCACTTTGCCTTAAAACTTCGCTTAAATGAGCATGACTTGGTATATTGAAACTAGGTGAGGACTCTTCTCCTACGGGAGGTAGCTGTGCTGGGTCTCCTATGAAAATGACTTTCACAGGTGCTTCGCAGGGTATTTCTTGAATGTGCTTCCATAACTCTTGGCCTATCATAGAGCATTCATCGATAATAACGACATCTATTTTGCTAAGCTGTGATGCCTTCATTTTGATTAGTGAGACTTCTCCTTTTGTTTCAAAGGGGACTAAGCCCAGTAAATTATAGATCGTGTAGCAGGGTAGGGGGTGTTTTTGCTCTGCTTGCATATCTTTGAGAACACCGACGGCCTTATTTGTTGTTGAGCAAAGAGCAAAACGTAGTGTTGGATGAGCTTGGATGACTTCGGAGCATAAGGTTGATTTGCCCGTTCCGGCATAACCCGTAAGCAGAAAAAAATCCTGTTTGCTTTCTTTTAGAAATTGTGATAATTTATTAAAAGCGTTTTGTTGATCTTTACCTAAGCAAATACTTGACTCTTGTGTGCTGGGCATTTCTTTGCTCAGCAAAGTTTTCTCCTTTCGTTTCTTCTTTTTAGGCAAAGACATATGGAGGCTCAGTATGCTTAAGCTTTGATTTTTACTATAAATTGACAAAAAAGGCTTCTGAGTGTAATGGCCCAGATTTTTAAATTCTAATTCGGTTCTAGATATGAAACAGACTTTTGACTACTACATGCCCACCAAAATTATTTTTGGCCCAGGCAGGTTAAATGAGCTGGAGAAAAAAGCTAATATCCCAGGGAAAAAAGCACTGATTGTTATTAGTGCTGGTGGCTCCATGAAAAAATATGGCTATCTGGATCGTGTTATTAATGCCTTGAAAATCAATGATATCGACAGTGTTGTCTATGATAAAATTCAACCTAACCCCATTAGCGATCATGTTGATGAAGGAGGCAAAGTGGCTCGTGATGAAGGCTGTGATTTTGTTATAGGTTTAGGGGGCGGGAGCTCCATGGATTCGGCTAAAAGTATTGCCATTATGGCAAAAAACCCTGGAGTTTACTGGGATTATATCAACGGCGGCAGTGGTGGAGGTCAGCCCCCTAAAGAAGGCGCTTTGCCAATCATTTGCATCACCACGACAGCGGGTACAGGAACCGAAGCTGACCCTTGGACCGTGATTACAAAAGAAGAAACTCAAGAAAAAATTGGCTGGGGCTGTGACCACACATTCCCCAAAATGTCCATTGTTGACCCCGAACTTATGGTGAGTATTCCTCCTGTTTACACTGCTTATCAAGGTATGGATGCTTTTTTTCATGCAGCAGAAGGTTATTTGGCCAACGTGAATCAGCCGGCTTCGGACCTTCATTGTTTGAGCGCCATTTCTTTAATTGCCAAAAACTTACCTATTGCTGTTGAAGATGGCAGTAATATTGATGCTCGTGGTAAAGTGGCCTGGGCCAACACCCAATCAGGCATAGTGGAATCTCTTTCCTGTGTAATTTCTCATCACTCACTGGAACATGCCATAAGTGCTATCTTCCCAGATATCCCACATGGTGCCGGCTTGGTCTCTACTTCTGTCGCTTACTTTACGGCTTTAGCCAAAAAAAGCCCAGAGCGTTTTCCTGAAATGGCTGAAGCTATGGGCGAGGACCTTACTGGACTCAACGCAGAGGAAAAGGCATTGGCTTTTGTTACTGCGCTTGAAAAGCTTATCGCAGCTTGTAACTTACAAGAATTGAGATTATCAGATTTTGGCGTGAAAAAGGCTGATGCTAAAAATATTGTTGATAACGCCTATGAAAATATGGGTTTTCTCTTCACTTTAGACCCAGTCAAATTTGAAGCCGAGGAAATGGTGAGCATTATTGAGGCTTGCTGCGAAAACTAAGCTAAAATAAGAACTGTATATGATCTGGGCGTATCCAGGGCCGATTTTTACCCCCACTTAGCCTACTAAGATGCCTTATAGCACCAAGTCTTCAATACGGTCCACAAGGCATTTTTTTGAAGCTATAGTCATGGCGTATTCTATGGCTTTGGCATAAGACTCTTCTTCTTGGCGAGCTTTTACTAAAGCTGCCATGAAGGTATCGCCAGCACCGATGGGGTTGATGAGCTTATCTATTGTAGGCGGTTGATATTTATCCATGTCTCCATGACTATAATGATATACAGCCTTAGATTCATTAGTGATAATGAGATGTTTGAATTTCCAATTCTGATTCATTTTCTCACATGCTTTCTCTAAGTCTTCCTCGCCGCTTAATTGTTGAAGCTCTTCAAAGTTTATTTTGAGACACTCCAAGGGAATTTCTGAAAACTTATCTGGGTGATGGACTGAGTCCAAATAGATGGGGCTTTTCTGAGCGCATTTTTGCGCTGCTTCAAAAAAAGAAGCTGTTGCGCCTTTTAAAAAAGTGCCCGAGATGACAAGGATTTGCCCTGCACAGAGCTCGAGTAATGTTTTGCTGAGTTTTTGCCATTGCTCTGGATTGGCAGCATAAGATGGCTCAATGATTTCAGAATAAGTATTCTCAGCGCATAAGGTTGTGCATACGCGAGTGTTGTGTTGAGTTTCAATACTATGATGTGTTATTGCCAGATTATTAAGATCGTCTTTGATCAGCTCGCCATTATGTCCACCTATAAACTGAAGCAGGGTAGGGGAGCGTCCGCTAACCTTTTGGTAGGCCTTGGCGACGTTAATTCCTTTTCCTGCGGCAAAGGAGGTGACTCTCTGAGCTCGATTAACTCCATTAAGCCTAAGGTCTTCGAACTCGAGGACTTTTTGCCACGAGGCGTTGAGGCCTAAGATAAGACAGTCCTGTTTCATGATAATCTTTCTGACGATGAATGCGTGTAGAGCTTTTCAGCATCATAATTCATAATGTCCATAACGGCTCCCACCAGGTAAAATGACCCACAGACGAGTTTGAGGCCTCCGTTCACAGGTGCTTCTATCCATTTGCGAATACCTTCTTGGTGGCGAAGGATGGTGGGCTTAATATGGGAATCTATTTGTTGGAAGGTCTTGCTCAGCTCCTCTGGTTCAATTCCTGGACGCCCTCCAGGAAGGTCGGTAAATGTGATGCAATTTATGTGAGGGGCAAGCAAAGAAAGCAGCTTTTTCGAATCACGGCTATCAGCCATAGCATAGAGTAACTGGACTTTTGTATTGAATTTTGTGAGTTTTTGACAGAGCAGTTTAATGGAGACTTCATTATGAGCGACATCTAGAAGGTACTGATCTCCGCCGTACTCGCAGCTATGCTGACGACCGGCTAATGGGCTTTTGGCTAAGCTTAATAAGTCGGGAAACTTCCCTGAAGGATCGAGGTGCTTGGCTGCTGCTAAGGCGAGGTGCGAGTTCTCCCATTGACCTGCATTTATATCTTCGGGGCAAGCATCTGCATTGACCCACGCTAGCTTGCTGTTGTTTTTCTGCGCAAAACGGCTGAAAACATCATTGACTTCATCCTTCTGTTTTAATGCTATAACTGGATTCGACTTAATGATACCAGCTTTTTCTGAAGCTATTTCTGGTAGTGTATTGCCAAGAATATCGCAGTGATCATAGTCAATGCGTGATAATAAAGATAGCTCACTTTTTACAGCATTTGTAGCGTCGAGTCTGCCACCTAGTCCGGTTTCAAGCAAGGCAATGCTCACTTGCTGATTTTTAAAGTACAGAAGAGCAATGAGGAAGAGTACCTCAAAAAAACTTAGCTCATTATTGAGTTCTTGTTTATTGAGCTCTGTAACCAGCTTGG
>JADGBV010000017.1 GCA_015231345.1 Planctomycetota bacterium | reverse complement strand
CTTTTACCTCATCAGGAGCTTCAAGAAAATCTGCAGCCAGGGAAGTTGCCGATGCAATAATTGTACTCCCGTTAGAGGCAAGAGATATTGTTATGGCATTTGCCGATAAGGCAAAAGAGGATGTACTCTGCACAATCCCCGGATCAATCATGGCAAGGGATATATTATTCCCCTCAGCTCCCCTTGCTCTGGCTGTGAAAACAAGTCCCTGAATTTCAAGGTTCGCTGAGGGAATGCTATTTAGGTCTTCTAACTCCTGCTCGGTTACTTCGTAGGCTTGTCCAGCCTCGGGATTACTGTTTTTGACGATTTCATCCCAATCATCAATCATATAGACAATATTAAATTCTTTGACGTTGTCTCCCGTAGGATCAAATGCTCCATCATTGGTCCATTCCTCATAGCTTCCGTCATGGTTCAGATTAACACGAAAGGTCAGAATGGCTCCATCGTCAACCTGCATAAGAGCCTCCTTGATCTCGTTGGTTATGTAGAGTTCAAACAATTGACCAACAGGCTTTTCGTTGTAGAGGGATACTCCTGTAGAGTTGACTATATACGTCATTTCATCTTGGGCAATCTTTTCAGCTTCATCTCCCTCACCAATTTGGTCATAATACCGCAGGGAAAACCACTGGGTCTCAGTGGTATAATTAATTGTGTTCTCGACAAGTTTGGCTTGACCATTTTCAGTAGTGTACGATGGCTCCATAAGTATATTTTGAGCTGAACTATCTCGTAGATTATCTACCTCAGGCAAGGTTGTTTCCTGTAGTCCGCCTTCTATGGGAAGGTCAATGCCGAGCTCAAATATCATGGGAACATTCACATCTACATTCCCTGCCATTGCTTCAACCTGAATATTTATGGCGAAGTCAGGAGGAGGAACTGTATTTCCACCCGTCGTACCCTCATCCAGTCTCAATAAACTAAAATTTTGAAGATCCGTTTCAAGCAAACGCAAATTTGCACGATCGGGATTTCCAACCAACACGGTAGCTGGTGCAACCAGGGATTGCAGTCCTCCCTGTTCTTCCCCCTGCATATTATCATCACCTGCGATAAAATCATACTGATTGATCGTAAATACTGCCGCGTACATTCCATCCTGAATTTCAGCTGGAAGAACAAAGGTTTCATTGAATTGATGTGTTGCACCTGCCGCAATCTCGTCTATATAAAAAGCTCCTACTCCGACGGTATCCGTTGTGAATTCAATTGTGCTCACATCCAGATCGCTAGCATTTTGATTCCAGGGAACGAGATCCAGTTTAACATATACATTATATTTCTTCACTTCACTGGAAATATTTCCCCATACCTGCATTTCAAAGCCAGCATGCGCATTATTGGGAACCCAGACATCTTTAAAGGTGAGATCACCCACCTGAAAATCCGGAACATAGGTGTCATCACCTGCACCGGAAATCATATCAGCATTTCCATCGGAATCTAATAGTATAGTTACCTGGGCAAGGCCCCCATCGCTGTCCATTTCTTCGTTAAGTTTTTCGGCAATCTCTTCTCTCAGGTTCACATAGCGGTTGTCATTCGCCTCAAAAGCAGCCTGAGTGTTTTTTACGATATCACGCAACTCACTGTTTTGCGAGATTCTGCTAAGCATTGAAGGAACATCTTGAACTTCGCCGTCTTGCTGTGAGGTTAGCGCCTGAGAGAGCAGGGCCAAAGAAGTAGAATCTTCATCAGTGACACCGGCATCAAGTGTTGCTCCCGAATCACTTGCCACAACGAGATTGCGCATTTCAAGGTTGCCTCTTGTGGCGGTAATCATGAATGCATCTCCCGCTTCTACGTCGGCAACTTGGCAGGTAAATACTCCATCCTGATTTTCATCATTCATGACGAGCACAGAACCGTCAGCCATTTGAAGAGAAACTGTTGCATCAAGAAGAGCCTTGCTCCTCACCTCGTCAACAAAGATTCGAGTCGATATAGTTGTTGTTCCTCCTGTATCAGGAGAGGTATCCTCGCCTAAATAATCAACGCCACCCCCTCCTCCACCACAAGAAAGGGCTATGAATGCAGCTATAAATACACACAAAAGGGATATAGGATGGCGCTGGTTCATATCGAGAATTTTCTGGTTTGTTGCCATTTAGTATAGAATGCGTTTTGAAAAAGACAGAAATTTATATTGAACTGGTTAAGTCTGCGAGACAATCTGCTTCTCACTACCGTACATGGTCTCATGATCAAAACACCATTCCTCTTTTATCTGTATGCAATTTTCATTCTGAGCGGAATACAAACTTTTGGCGCGTCTGAGGTTATTGAGGTAATGGATTTAAAGCCCATGGGTCCCAAAAGGGCTCACGAACCTGGAGTGCAGCAATTGGAAGCAGCCCCCAATAATTACGTTGATCATCAAAAGGAAGAGCACGACGCCCCTCAAAAAACTCCTCCCCCTCAGCTTAAATCATCGTTCTACCCCCGGCCTGTACTCTCGGGCCTTCCCGGTTTTGTTTTGATTCCAACCCTTATTGCAGATATCGACAAAAATACGACGATTCGCCGACTGGAAGTCCTAAGTTCTCTTAGCAGAGAAAATTATACCGGCAATGATGGTTATACTTATGTGGATATAGATGGCAATTGGCTTCATCAAAGTGTGCGTTATACCCAAAATTGGGGACGCGTTCTCTTTTCTGGAGAACTACAAGGAGGGGTTCGAGACTCCGAGGTTTCGCTCACTAACACCGTCGGCTCTCGAAGGGAATACTTTTCTGAGCGATCACTCAGCTTCAACTTGAGTGACTTTGTTTTCGAAACAAGTTATTCCATTCCTTTCAAAAAACTGACCTTATATGGCCATGCAGGAGTTAAAATCCCCATAAGTGGAAATGAGGACTTGCTTTCCAGTGGAAGTGAAGACGCTTTTATCTCATTAGAAGCTTCTTCTCAATGTGGCCCCGGTCGCATACATGGGGCACTGGCCTGGAGTCAGTTTGGAAACATGAAATTCAGCGGTGCTGTGCCTGAGTTGAACCTGAAGGATGGTTTCACGTTCAATCTTGGATATGAGCTTCCCGTTTCAAAAAAATTATCATTTAGTATGCTAGTTATGGGAAGTGAAAATCCTTTTCGTGATTCAAGTAATGTGGACGTTATGACTAGTGACATAAAGGTTTTGGCCTATAAAATTAAAAAAAATATTACTTACTGGTACGATGTCGAATTCGATCTAGGGACCGGCCTCACCCCCTCCTCCCCCGATCACTATCTAACATTCACACTTTCTCTAAATCTTTAAGGGAACATAAATGAGATTATATATACTCCGATCACTGTTGTTGTATTCGCTCCTTGCTTTTCTTTTTGTATTTGCCATAGCCTGCTCTGGTCACTCAGGACGTAGCGCAGCACCCGAGACGGAATCCTACATTATATCAACACAGCTGAAACAAGATACATCACTTTCACAAAAAGCTCATTCAAAATTCCTAAGTGATGCAGACGTGAAGCTTATTCTTGCTGACACCAGTATTCCAATGACTGATGAGGGGGATGGATTGTACCGCGCCAGTATCGAGGGATTCAATCCCCAACGGGAAAGTTTTTTTATTATTGCCAAAAAGGGCAATCTTGAGTTACGCAATATATTTCTCGCCTCATCCATGGGCACAACTTCCATTGATATGGGCATTACTGATGAGAATAGCACCGCACTATCTCTCTGGCTTGAAGCTGTCGTCAAGCAATCATCCGGTGTGAGCAATCAATCTCATTCTGATATGCTAGAATATACTCGTGATCAGAATCTCGTTAGTAGACTGAACACAGAAAGAAAGGATTTTCTTGATTCGAGCAAAGTAGAGCATGTTGAGCTGAAAGAAGCTGTTCATTTATTATCAGAGAGGGCAAACACACTCGCGGAGACCCTAAGTTCATTACTTGAACTTTATGAAGATGACAAATATGATCTGCCCGGACGAACATTGACCGAAATCACTGATGGAATAGAGGTTACGACAACTACATCTTCCCAAGAAACACTGGCAGGCGATGTTACAGCCAAGAGTTTCTCCCTCATTCGAGGGGGACAAAACCAGTTTCTCTTGCCTGTAAAGATTGGTAATCAAACATTTCTACTGTTGGTGGATACGGGATCTAACGCACTGCTAATTTTTGATGACTTGATAGATGAAGACAATACCGGTATAACCCGTACCGACACGGAGATCAGTAAAAAATTCGCCAGTGTGGTGCGTACTGGCGTACTTGGTAAAGCCGAAGTTCAAATCGGCGCTTACCGTGCTCCGGATATGCGAATCATGCTGGTGCAGAACCCTATTCCTACAGCGGACCCTAGCCTCACTCCCAAAGGGGCGGACGGAATTATCGGGCTCAGAAGAACTGACGGCCTCTCTTTCAGTCTCGACAACGTACCCTTGGACGTTCCTTTAGCCGCCTTGGAACCAGCCATAACAATATTTGAATTATCACTTCCCGAGACAGGTGACGCCAACCTTTCCTTTGGCACCATGCCTCTTCTCGACCGGGCGGATTCGTCCTTCGTATTCAGAGCAAAAACATACAGTGTTGCCGACAAGGTCGACTCTGTCAATCGCAGTTATAGCGATCTTCAGGTTCCCTTCAGAGCAAAAAGCTCGATGGGAGAAGCCAACTCTGGAGAATTAGATATATTACTGGACACAGGAGCTGTGAGTAAACTCACTCTTGATGTTCTCGTTGCACAGCAACTGGGATACAGTCAAGAACAGGGACGCTGGTTACTGCCCGATGACGAGGAGATTGACTTCAATATCATTGGTCCCAAAAGTACGCTAGGACTACTACCCAAATTCAAGGTTTCAGATATTTCAGTCGCTTCCTACTTTTCTTCGGGGGTGAATTTCGAAGCTGTACTAGGCATCAACAGCTGGCAAAATTATGTTATCGGTTTTTACTTTGTGGATATGCAAAGTGGAGGCCCCGATGGAACGATATCCTTTTTGAAACGTCAGGATCTCACCCATGCACTAAAACCCACCGCATCTAATATATCTGCAGATCAGCGTTTCATTCCTCTTCCTGGACTCAATTCAAATGGTGATGACGGATTTGCCTCAATGGATGAAGATGGTGATACCATAGTCTTTCAATCCAACAGAAACACTGGACTGGGTAACTGGGATGTTTACGTATATCGTCTCGGAGAGGGGCTCCTTAGCCTTCCTGCTCTGAATAGTAGTTCAGAGGACTCTGACCCCTCAATCAGTGGAGACGGAAGCCTTGTGACTTTTCATTCAAACCGCCCAGGAGGCCTGGGCGATTACGATATATACCTGTACGATATTCTCACCAAACAATTCCTTAATCTTCCTGGATTGAATTCCATTCGACGTGAGCGAAATCCGGTAGTCAGTCCTGACGGACGTTATATCACCTTTCGCTCTGAACGCTGGACGGGAGAAGACTATTCGAATATCTATGTGTACGATAGAACTCAGCAGTCTCTGCTGCCCACCCCTGCTCTGAAAGAAAGAATGGACTGGGATTATGATCCTTCCATAAGTAGTGATGGTCGCTACATTGCCTTTGATAACTACGACATTCAGCTCTACGAAGTTGCCAGTGATAGTTTTCTAACCCTTCCTAACGGAATCAATACTTCACATAACGAACTAGCCGTAACTTTGAGTCCCAATGCGGATCTTTTGGCCTACTCGTCTACCGGTCATGACAAGGCCATGGGGCTTTTTAATCAGGATATCTATTTTTGGGACCGGAAAGGGTCTGTTCAGACTTTCATACAAGCTCTCAATACCGACTTCAATGAAATGGCGGCCCAGTTCAACGGAACAGGGCAATACCTTGCATTTCACTCTAACAGGCCAGGAGGTGAGGGAGCCACGGACGTCTATGTCTATCGCCTGAAAAGCACCGGCATACCTAATGATGATTCTCAAGCTACTCCCACTGATCTTGTGCTGGATAAACTTGATTTTGGCTATACCATAGAAGCAAAGGTTAACGGGGATGCCCAACGACTTCTCATAGATACGAGTGCAAGTTCTCTAGTGCTTTTTCAAGATCGAACAGGTATTAATCCTGGTGAAGGAGAAGTCTCCATTCCCTTGCCAGAAGGCTCCCTTGGAGGTAATGTAACACCTGTCTCTCTGAACGTAGGCCCCTTGAATATTGAGAGCATGAATGCATGTATTGTCACCAGTACTGACGCAGGATCACTACGTCCTGGCATCCAAGATGTGGATGGCATTCTAGGGCTTCATATTATAAGAACTACCGCTCAGGGAGATTTGAGCAGCCTAGATACTCCTCTTGCTGTATTGGAACCACCGGTCAATATGCTTGAGCTTAACTTGAACCCATATGGAACTTCAACTCTTAGTCTGGGGCAACGACCCCAAACCGGAAGTGCTGATCCTGACTACCTCTTTACCAGTCATATCACGAAAAAGAGTGATGCCGAGAACACGGAAAAAACTGACATGATAATTCCCTTTGTCGCCACCTACGGCGGCAACACGATTGGCATAGACAAGGAGTGTGATCTGTTATTGGGGTCAGCACAGTTAGACTCATTGATTCTCGATGAAAATCTAGCTTCTCAGTTGGGATACTCAACAGAAAGCGGATCCTGGGAAATCAATAACAAACTTTCAGAAATGCTTACAATATACCTTAAAGGTATCAATTCACACCTACGTATTCCTTCTAGCTATCCGTATTCAGCGATAAAAGTTCTCGACTTGAGTTCTTTTGAATATGATGCTATACTGAGCCTTGAACGTTGGCAGGATTATATTCTTGGGTTTGATAAGACGCCTCCAGATTCCGGAGGCCCTGATGCGGTCGCAGTTATGCTTCATCGAGGCGATCTGAAAGCTGCAGCATCCCACAAATCATCGATAGATTCTATTTCCAGTTTTCGTAAACTCACCGGGCTCAATAGTGAAGCTGATGATTCTTTTGGCTGTATTAGTCCGAGTGGTGAAAAAATTGTTTTTCAAAGTAATCGTACTGGAGGTCAAGGGAAAACCGATATCTACCTGTACACTGTTCAAGCAAGCTCACTTAATACCTTGAGTGCCATGAATTCAGATACAGAGGATCTACGTCCCTCAATTGACCGGGCGGAAACAACCATAGTTTTTCAAAGTAATAGAAAAGGTGTGAGTATGGGTGACCCTAATGATTATGATATCTATTGCTACGACCTTGTGAGTGAAGAGCTCCAAGGAGGCACCGATATGCCCAATCTGAATACTGACTATATTGAGCGTGACCCCTGGCTTTCTGCCGATGGAAAATACATAGTGTACTGCAGCTCAGACGCGGGGTCTTTCGATCTCAAACTCTACAACAGAGAAAAACGAACGAGTGTGGAACTCCCTCAACTTCTCCTCGATATATCTCATAATGATTCCTCTGGACAAGAACGCACTGTTCAGATGTACAGCGCTGAGGTCGATATTGGCACCCCATCCATCAGTGAGAACATCTCTCTTCCCCGAACTTCCATAGAAACAGCTGTTGGTGATGACATACGTACCGGTTACCTCATAACCTTCAACAGCACCTATCATTTTGACCAAAATACCATAGCCAAAGGGGTTCATATTCTGAGATTCTATCCTGATGAGCCGCTGGATTCTGATATCTTTTTCCCTTCGGCAGGTGTATCTTCATTGCAATCCTCCCACTGGGATACGATGGCATCAGTAAGTGCTGACGGGACCTTCATTGCTTTTGATTCCAACCGCCATACTCCTGCAGCTTGGAATACGGGTCGTGATATACTCCTGCTTGAGGTCAGTTCAGGCGAATTCCTCTTTCTTCCCGGCATTAACTCCCTGACAGAAGATGGCTGCCCACGCTTGCGCGACGGAGCCAGTTCAATTATTTATCACTCAAAAAGAGCGGACTCCTCCGGTGGATACGACCTCTTCCTCTATGATCTATGATTTTAAAATCAACCACACTAATGTATTATGCCCACTAAGAGGCATCTCGTATTCTTTGGCATAATACTCGAATAACACCTCGAACCACTTCTGATTGCTCTATCATAATTTCATAGAGGGCATCTTGGTCAATTCTCAGGAGTACTACATCATCCACTGCTGTCACTGTAGCACTTCTGGGTTCAGGGTCCAGTGCAGCCAACTCTCCGAAGACTTCTCGTTCCCTCAGACGTGCTATTTCATGATCTGCTCGATGAACCTTTATGGTCCCTTCTGCAATAACGAATAAAGATTTACCTAAGGCTCCTTCTTCAAAAACTATATCACCTTTTTGCAACTCCACCTCTTCTGCTATAGAAGCAACATCAGCTAGTATTTCTTCTGGTGTTTCTTTGAAAATCCTGACTGATTTCAGAATCAAGACTTTTTCAACCGTTAGATACATGTTTGTACTCCTTCGTAAGTGCTAATATGCATGGACTTCTAGCATTCTTTCATTGCGACTGTGCCCATAAAACGGTCTCTCTGACCATCTCTTCGGCATGCCCCCTCTTTTCTTCAAGGCGCGAATTTGGGATGTGGATTTTAGATTTTACTCCCACGAAAATAGCACAGCTTACCAACCAAGGGTTGGCATGTTCAGAGACTAGGATATTCAGTATTCGCCCGGAAAAACCCAAGAGACTATCGGATCCATATTTCTGTAATGCCTTGTACTGTTCTTGCTCGTTTCCAGCTTCCACAAGGGGAAGAATTATTCTCTTGTCCTTTTCCTCAAGAAAGGAATCAAAAGCTTCAATGGCATATACGCGACGATCTAGTTTTACACCTGACAAATTCTCGCGAGCATGAAGAACACGTTGAGCCGGGTAAATAAATGAAAGCAGGAGAAGTATACGATCGAGAATCAACCTTTGACGACTCACGAGAGATTCGTACAGGATACTGTCAGGTGCCTGTTCCGAAATATCAATTCGAGCGCCAAGATTCCATACTGCTGATGCAACTTCCTGTTTGATGCATACCGACACCCTTCTGGTTTTGTCTTGCTCTTCGGCACGATATCCACATTGAACGAGAGCCTCAAGGGTACTGTGGCGAAGGATATCATCCGTGTCATTTAATCTCTCCCAGAGAAATGATATGGCTGCAGGGTTTCCTATGCGACCAGTAATACGAATAATTCTCCTCCGAATAAGGGGGCTGACCGTCTGTTCATATTGTCTTCTCAACTCCACCAGAACCTCCCCCCCCATCTTTTCCAGTGCTTTTGCTGCAGTAAATCTATGGGCGCTGTTCCCTAAATAATTGACCAAGCGAGGTGCCTGGTCAATACGGCCTAAAGCACCAACTGCCCGAATAGCCTCGTGACAAACTCTTGAGTTACCATCATCCAGCAATAGTGTGAGGGGGTCATCCTGAGGTGTCATGGCAACATTCTTAAGTACCTGCGCAGCAAGGATCCGCTCTTCCACATCATGTGAATGAATCAGTAAGGGAATCATTTTGTGGCCGACTTCCTTTCCCTCAGGGCCACAATTGTTGAGAAGCGCTGTGAAAGCGGCTATTCTAATGTCTCTATGGTACTCGTTTGAACAATACCCTTTTATTTCACCCATATCAATATATTCGGAGTGACAACATAAGGCACCAAGCGCTTTTCCCCGTACACCAGAGTCATTGTCGCTCACAAGAGTTGTACGAAGAGCTTGGCTAGCCTCGGAACTGTTTGATTTTCCAAGGCGATCTATTACTGCGATGCGAACTTCGGCGTCTTGATGCTCAAGCAAATTGACAAGAATCGGTATACACGACTTATCGCCGACCCTTTCGAGAAGGTGGAGTGCGTATACCACTTCGCCCGTATGGACCGACTCAAGACTTTTCTTGAGCACATTAAGAGTTTCTGCGTCACCTAGAGACAGGCTTTCTCCAACAAAACGTCTCCGAGAAAGGATTTTAGCCACTTCATCCTTATATCCGGTATTCAACCAGAGCCCATATACAAAATATCCAATGAGAACAACCACCAAAAGTACTGAGATTCCTTCGGTGCCCCATTCGAAGCATCTAGAAATAACAAGTAATAACAGGCCCGAAGCAATTGCCGAGGCAGGCTCCACAAAGCTTTCGGCATGGGTCTGGACACCGGTTCGCCACCCCCCTCTGAGTGGTTGATATAAGACTACAGTTGATGGCTTTTCAAAAGATGCCCAGAGCACCCGATATGCCATTTTTCCTCCAAGAGCCAATATAAATACCATCACCCCTCCCACCATGCTACTTCCTAAGAGCAGAGAAACTACGATTCCCAAGAGGGTCACAGGAAGGAGTACAAGGCCAAACGAAACTCCAAATGATGTCAGTAATCTTCCTGAAATAAATGTTTGTACGATAAACAGAATCACATTAACCAGAGCGAGAAATAAGCCGAGAAATGATGCTATGCTGTCCTGATCAACATAACGATGTTCTATCTGATCATAGAGTACAAAGTCTACGAGGCAGTATGTCATATAAGAGAGGAATACAAAGGCGCATATCATGCGTGTGTAGGGGCGTCCGAGAATATCCTTAATACCGGGCTGATGAATAATGGTCTTTTCAACGCCAGCTTCAGAGAGAGGAGATACGATATGGCGATACCTGGAAACAATTTTTTTGAATACGACAATGTTTGCACCAGCGGCGACTGCCGAAAACCATAGGACATTGGATGCTCCACCGAAGAAAGAAACCAGTAGGGGGATAGAGAGGCCTGTCACTATATTGGCTAATACCGCACCTGAACTGATTAGAGCAAAAAGCCGTTTACCCTGGCGAAGGTCAAAAATCCTACCCGCAAGAAGCCAAAAAGCAAGGGCTGTAAGAACTTCCATGACTTCATATGCAATGAGGAGACTCATGATGACGTATGAAGAATTGGATACTTCAAGCGCAATCCTACTTAGACAGCATGTTATGGCTACCAGGACCAGGCAGCCCCCCAATAGATCGGGAAGAGAACACCTACTTTCAAGCTTTGAAAAGATAACTCCGACAGCAGCAACTACTATGGCGGAAATAATATATACCCAAGCAAGTTTTTCCGCTCCAAAACGGGAAAAGAAGATACCCCTTGCTGCAGTATCAAAGGTCATCAGTGTCACACCGATCAAAAATGAGTGGCAGAAAAATAATACTGCTTGAACCTCTTCCGTTTCTCGGATACCAAGCACTCCATGCATGAAGCGGAAGTTGCTCACCTTTGACTCTACCCTTTCCAGAGCAAAGTGGAAATCTCACCAGGTATATCTAGCTTTTTTGGAAGATCGGGAACCTTGATCAGCTTATCTTCCCTTTTGAAAAGGGCATAGCCCTTTTCGGGAATATACTCGACGAGATCCTCCACGCGTACCTTGCCATGAACAGAGTCTTGGCAAAAACGGATTGCATTTGCCCAGGATGGACTATTCCAATTGAAACGAGATACGATATCGAAAATGCGGGAAAAATTCAGACGAAATGTTGATGAAAATAGTACCGGATCAGGAAAAAAAACCGATAAATTGCGGATATTCATTGAGTCAAGCTTGTCCATAAGCTGCAGGAGAACCTCGTGATGATCATTAATTCCACGCAAAAGGGTGAATTGATTGTATTGAGCTACACCGGTAGATTCCAGAAGCTGCGCTGCCACACGAACCTTATCACAAATTTCATAGGGATGGGCGATATGGTGCACCAAGCGAATGTTATTTTTCTTGAGAATAGTTGCGAGCTCTTCGGTGATCACCCCTGGCTGATAGACTAGAGCTCGAGAATGGATACGGATATTCCGAATAGCAGTTCGCGATAAGATTTCATTGATTATGAACTCAAGATGATCCATTGAGCACGTAAGGGGGTCCCCTCCGGAGATGATGACTTCCTGTATGGAGGCATTTTCAGCTACGTGAGTAATCAGTCTTTCGATTTTATCTTTTAAGGTGTCGCCACGTAACTTGCGATGCTTCTCCTCAAGTACATCTTGCCGAAAGCAAAACATGCAATGCCCAAAACACTTTTCTGTCATGAGAAAGAGAACTCGATCCTGATACTTTTGAATAACGCAGTCTCCTGGGCCTCCGGGCATATTGTTGCGATCATCCACAAAATCAGCGACTTCAATACCTCTTGTTGACTCAAGCTTCTCTTCACAGGGTAGAACCATTCTGCACAGGGGACCATTCCAGTGCCCGAGGGCAGTCGCCTCCTCATGTGCTTTTTTTTGATAGAGGGGGGGAAGGTTGATCGGTAAAAGAAGATGGGAGGAGCTGAGGTCAGCATATCTTTTATCTAGATGCTGTCGCTGCTTTTGGCAGGGGGAAGTTCTTTCATGGGAAGTCATCGTCCAATCATTGTATCAATAGTTGAATATTTTCATTTGTTTTTGCTGAGAAAGTCTGTAGTTCTGACCTTTCAGCTGTTTCTCTATTCAAAGAACACATTAAAAAGTTCGATTTGAGCTTGAAATGACTCAATCTAATACCACTTTTAAGATCTACTTAAAGACAGTTTTTATTACATTCAAAAAGGCATATAACTAGCGGTTCTCAAAAAATGCCAAGTCAACCACCTCACTTCTATTTTGCCCTTCTGCAAACAGCAATCAGAGACTGCCCAAAAGGCAAAGGCCACTCGAAAGCTTTCAAAATGGGCAGAATTTTATCCACCATTTCCATATCTTTACGCTTTATGCCATCTTGCTTAATGATGCGGCCTTTAATAAACCACGCCAAAGCACTGAGGCGATTAAAGTACTTCAAGTCGATAATATCCAAGCCTGCCTTTTCCAACTTAGAGACTAAGTCTTTTTTTGAGTATCTCCTGTGATGACCAACGCTTTCATCTATGGTCCCATACAAAAAAGGAATGGCGGGAACTAGCAGGATAAACTTGCTTTCCTGACTCATTGTTTGAGCTATTCTTTGTAGTGCCAGCTCATCTTCTTTGATATGCTCCAAGACATTAATACAAAGTATGGTATTGAATTGCTGAGGAGCAAAATTATCCACCTTGAGGTCTTCTAAATTGACATAAGCCACTTTAACACTCTCTTGCTGAAATCGTTCTTCTAAAATATTTAAATGCTGCCCTTCATAATCTGAAAGACATAATTCATTGCTTTTCAGCAAGTAGCGAGAGATATTTCCCGTCCCAGAGCCTATTTCCCAAACTTTATCATAATCGATATATTCTTCAAATTGAGAGAATAGCCAACGCGTAAATAACTCACAGTCTCCAATGGCATCTAGGGCATATTTTCCCTCGTCAGCTGATTGGTCTAGTTCCATAGATAGTCGATTATTTCGCAAAACAATACTTTAACACTGCTGTGTGTTATTCAATCACCTTTTTATCACCTTGACAAGCTCTAGAATTCATTATCGTAAATCGACGATGAACGATCAAGAGGAAAATATTTTCGCTGAATTAGCCAAAGCCCTTGGCCACCCGGCCAGGTTACGCATTATGTCTTTTTTAGCCAAACAAAAAACTTGCATCTGCTCACCCATTGTTGAGGAGATAGGCCTCGCTCAATCGACAGTCTCCCAGCACTTAAAGATCCTCAAAGAAACAGGCTGGATTCAAGGGACTGTAGAGGGCAATAAAGTCTGTTATTGCCTAAATCCCGAAACGATTGATCTCTATCATCGTTACAGTAATACTTTTTTCACCACTCTTAAATAAGCTATAATATGAACGAAGAAGAAACACCCGTTGCCAAACGCACCACCGTCCGCCAAAAGTACGCTATCGTTGCTGAAGGCGGCTGTTGTGGACCCAGAGGAGACACCTCAGGTTGCTGCGCCCCAGCAAGTGACCCAGATGAATTGGCAGCAGCCATTGGCTACAGCCGTGAAGATTTGGATAAAATTCCGGGAGGCGCCAATATGGGGCTATCGTGCGGAAATCCTGCTGCCATAGCGGCTTTAAATGAAGGCGAGGTTGTGGTTGATTTAGGCTCAGGTGCTGGGTTCGATGCTTTTTTAGCCGGCCCCAAAGTTGGCCAAAGCGGTCGCGTGATAGGCGTTGATATGACCCAAGAAATGCTCGATAAAGCTCGCAAAAATACCGAGTCCTACACTCAACGGACCGGTCTGAGTAATATTGAATTCCGCCTCGGGGAAATTGAATACTTACCTTTAGCCGATAACTCAGTGGATGTTATTATTTCCAATTGTGTCCTAAATCTCTCAACCGACAAGCAACAAGTTTGGAAAGAAATCTCTCGTGTCTTAAAGCCTGGAGGGCGAGTTTGCGCCTCGGATATTGCTCTTTTCAAAAGCCTTCCAGAGAAAGTCAAGGAGAAGGTCGAAAACTGGGTAGGCTGCGTTGCAGGAGCCATCATAATCGATGATTACCGTCAAATGATCGAAGAAGCTGGCCTTGAAGTTAAAGAGCTCAAACCCAAGCCAGAGTATGTAGAAACTTTAGTTGCTACTGGTGATGCTTTTTATAAGCAAATTCAGGACGGCCTCGATGGCAAACTCCCTCAAGAGTATGTAACGAGCATAGATGTTTTGGCTTTGCAGAAGAGCTAGATCAATTGAAAATAATTTATTATATACCTTTATTTTTTCTTTGCCTTTCTCTTTTGAGTTGCACTCAAGAGCGAATAGGCAAGAAAGAAAAATTCTGGCAAGAAGTCCCTGGTTATCATATTTCCATACATACAGAGCAGCGCAAGCCCCTACTAATTCATCTTGAGAAAACTCTTGAGTTCCTTAACAGTCATAGCGTTCCGAATTGTTTAACTCAACCAAACTTAGAGAAAACACATGTGCAAAAAGCGCTGAAACAACTCAAACTCGCTTTAGCAAACACAGAAAATAAGGAGCTCAACTTAGGCGAACACTTTTCTTTTCTGGAATTACGAGGCGCTGAAGAAAGCCTTATTACGGGCTATTATAGCCCGGTATTCGAAGCCAGCTTAAGCCCCTCCAAGGCCTTTCCCACGCCCTTGTACTCTGCTCCTTCTAATCTCAGTTTGGGTAGCAGCAACTATAACCGTGAACAAATCGACAGCAAAGGAGCTCTTAGAGGACAAGGCCTGGAAATCGCTTGGCTAAAATCACCTCTTGATGCCTTTATTCTTCATGTTCAAGGCAGTGGCAGCTTGAGCCTGCCAGATGGTACGATTAAAAATGTTGGTGTCGCAGCTACTAATAACTTGCCTTATACCAGCATAGGCAAATTGCTGATAAGTGACAAGAAAATTAGCGCCGAGGATATTTCATTAAGTAGTATTCGCAGCTACTTTGCAGATCACCCCGAAGAACTCAATACTTATCTTTGGCAAAATGAGCGTTATGTTTTTTTTCAGTTCACCAAGCAAGTTCCCCTTGGCTCCATGGGAGCTCCCGTAGGTGCCCTTATGAGTCTTGCCACAGAAAAATTTCCCGAAGGCCATTACCGCTTCCCTCCCCACATGCCTTTTTACCTGAACTTTTCTGAAGGTCAAAACCCTGGGAAACATAAGCATATTGTCGCTCTCAATCAAGATACGGGCTCAGCTATTAAAGGCGACTTGCGCATTGACCTTTATACGGGTTGCGGGCAAAAGGGCGAAAATATTGCTGGGGACTTAAAAGCAGTGGCTAAAGTCACTTTTCTTTGGCCCAAAGGAATTCCCTTGCCCCAGAGTTTGGGCGCCTATCCTGTGAAGGACATTTAGATTAACTGTCATATTCATCAATTAAGAGCTCCAATAATAGATCAGAGTGAAAAGTAAATTTAAAGCAAAACTCAAAAGCATCGGGATATACCAAGACTACAACAAAAAAAGCAAACAGGTACCTAAATTAATCAAATACACCACTCAAGTCCCTACCCGTTTGGGCATCGAGTTTGGTTATATTGTACATATCGAAAAGGCTAAAGGCAAAGTCATCGATTTCACCATCGAACACCCTCCTTTTCACAACAGCCAGGGCAAAGTCGCACCTCCCTTTAAAGGCAGTGTTCATATCAAAAACAATGACTATCTTTGGTATTTAGGCGATACGGTATGGGAGCCCATACACGACAAAACAGGTATCTGGAGGCTTATTACCAAAATAGATGGGCAAGTTATTGCCGATGAAAGCCTCACTCTTCACAAAGATAATCTTGAAGATTGATGAATTATATAACCAAATCCTAGAAATTATTATCCTTAACATATTGAAATTGAGTGGCATTTCAGATATAATATCATAATGAGGCATTAAGAGGCCATATTCTGGACATTCCCATAAGTGTCATAACCTTCCCCCTCACCGAAAGGTACCTTATGATTAAGCGAACACTAGTAAAAATATGGAGCCCGGACCTTTAGTCCAAAAAGTCATTAAAAACAAACGTCACTTTCTGGCTTATAATCAAGCCAAAACTGACGCCTGTATGCGCTCGTTTGGAGAGGAAGATCGAGCCGCTTTTATTTTGGTACCTTATTTCCTAAATTACAATCTACCTCTTTTTTTCCCCGAGGCTCCCGCTAATATTCGCGGCTACCGAGCCAACCGCATCACTCTAGATACTGTCGAAAAGTATTTTCATGCGGGAACGGTCCGCACCGCAGAGCAGCCCTCCCTCCCCCAAATTGACTTCCTTTCTCTTATGGGGTCCATTGGAACAGTGGCCTATAACGATCAATCGGATTTCGATTATTGGTGCTGCCTAGACAAAAATCTACCCCCTTCTGAAGAAATTAAACTCTTAGAAAAAATTGCTTTTATTGAAGACTGGTGCGCACACCACCTAGGCGTTGAGGTGCATATTTTTACCACTACAGCAGAAAAACTCCTTAGAAATGACTTTGGAGAAGTGTCAAAGGAAAGCACTGGCTCCAGCTTTGGAAAAGTGATTAAAGCCGAATACTTTCGTTGCTCCATTCATATTGCTGGTCACATCCCCTATTGGTGGGTCACCCCCTTAGAAGTTGACGATGCCGAATACCGCAAAACCGTATTCGCCGTAAAGCGTAGCAAGCACCCCATCCGTCATGAACTTTGTGATGTAGGTAATGTAGACCGCATTCCACCCTCTGAATTTTTAAGCAGCGGTTTATGGCAGCTAAATAAGGGAGTCTTTTCCCCCTTTAAATCTCTTCTGAAAATGGCCCTTTTGGTTGTTTATGCCGATAGTCAAACCGAACAAATGCTCTTATGCAATCGCATCAAACAGCAGGTCTTTCACAATCACGAATCCTTAAGAAGTTGCGACTCCTACCAGTACATGGTCGATTTGGTACTCAATTATTATGACAAAAAAGACAAAACCCAAGCCAATTTAATCCGAGAATGCTTTTTCCTTAAAGTGCGCCCTCAAGTCACTCGCTGGTTAAACATGAAATCAAAACCCGTGCGTGATATCGATGGCATTATGCTTGAGTATTGCAATAAATGGCAATGGAAAGCTGAAGAGATTCGTCGCCTTGAAGAATTTGAACTTCTGAGTGTCAACGAAGCTATGGAACTGCGTAAATCCATACGGGATTACATGAGCACCTGCCTTAATTACCTATCGGAAAAATCAGAAGGCAGCTGGAATAAAGGTCACCAAAGTGATATGATGCGTATGGCAGCACGCATAAAAGCTGTTTTTCAACAAAAACGTGGCACCGTTGAATGGGTCTACCCTCCCTTCGATCATTTTTTACACGACCGCAATTACACATTAAGATCATTAAACGATCAAACCAACCCATTTGGCTTTTGGAAACTATTCAAGGGAGATATTGGCAGCGCAGCAGAACAAGAACGACTGGCTAGACACAGCCATATTCGCTCTTATAGTCGCTTACAAGACCTTATCGCCTTTATGCTTTTCAATAACCTTATCAGTTCCAAAACTCAACTGCATATTGATTGCATTAGACCTCATGACTTCAAAAATAATGTTCTCAAACTAGCCAATATCTACAAAAATCACTTTGATTGCAATGGCATCAGCTCTCTCGATAGCTACCACTTTTCTAGCCAACCCAATCCCGATCAGTGGATTATCAGTGTGAATCTCGTTCCCGTCAAAGAAACAAGCATCTCTTTTTATAACAATGACCATATTCTTATGGAAGGTGATGGACAGAGTAGCGAGAATAGCGACACCATCTCTCCATGGGCTGAAGCAGCCATCAATGGACCCAAGCAGGATATTTCACACCTGGATAGTGTTCTTAAGAATATTATGGATAATTTCGAATACGACGAGGAAAACGGAGACCCTGGCCTAAAGCCCATGACTCTCAATGAAGAAGATAAGCAAAACCTCATTGACGAACTTAATATTATTGGTGGAAAAAGAAAGATAAAACGGTATTACAATAAACGACTCGCGCAAACAGAAGACTTACTCAATGCCGGAGAGGATAACGCCACCTATGCCATGAGCGCCGAATTATTCGAGCGTAATACCTGGGGAGAAGTTGTCTGCGACACCTACAATGGATCGGGCTGGCTCACTCTCTGCCTAACAAGGATCTTGGAAATTTGTTCTAGTCGAGGCAACTCAACTCATAGCTCCTTACGCCTTCATGTAGGAGATGGCTTATACCATCGCTCACGAATCAATACCCGCCTACAAGAACTCATAGACGACATTTTCAGTTATTTCACCCAAACCGAAGACCTGAAATTATGCTACATATACCGCATGGGCGGTCTTGTTCACACCATACAATATAGCAATGGCACTTTCTCGGGAGGATGCTTTACAAATTTACGTTTAGCCATGCTCACCCTGGCCCTCAAAGAAGACAGTCTCGATTCACTCAGATTCGATCCAGAAGACGAGAAACTTTATCAGTACAACGAACTATACTCAAGGTCACGCATAGGCTGCGTCAATGTTTTCATCAATGACCAGAAACCTCAAACCGAAATCACTCTATTCGATGAATGCAATCATATGGTTCCAATCACCATCAATGCCAGTGATATGGAAGTCGAGTTTCCAAGAACCATCTACAGTCTTGTTGTAAGCACATATAACACCATGCGCTCAAGTCAACACGGCCGCATGCGAAATCAACCCATGAACGTGGAATGGATTATCCCTTCCGATAATAAAAAAGGCTATCAATTCCATAATGCCACCTACGGGACACTCACATCCATCATTCCTTATATCACTCGGCAACACCGCCTACCCATAAAACTCGAAACATTCAGTGCTTACCAAATGCTACTGGAATATAGCAATAATGAAACGGTTTCCAATTTCGATGACCGCACAATGAATCAATTTAGTCAGGTCATCTCCTACCTACAATCCACTCGTAGAACTCCAGTTAAAGTAAAAGCCTATTCGGTTTTCCTTACAAATGTTCTACTCACTCGCATGGGAGAAAACGATGCCAAAGCTCCAAGCACATCTTTAAATTTTATGCTTAAAAAACTTGCTGAAGATATTTCAACTTCTATGTTGAATCAGCAAAGTGTAGCGGGCTAAATTTGCCCATAAGTAGCATTTCGGCTCATTTTTAGCGACCTTGACCCCTAAGATCAGACAAATTAGCGAGCTAATTCACTGAACTGGGGGTAAACTCTTATAAATATTAAATTCAGGCAGCTCTGGCAACTCTATTTTTCCATAGTTCGCATCACGCCAGCTCTGGTAAACCGCAAAAACATCTCGAGATTTTTGGTTTTCATATTTTCCTTCACAGAAAAATTCTGCTAGGCAATATTTATGCTCAATAATATATTTAATACTCTCAGTATTTTGGGGAAAATCTTTAAAACGCTGCAGGTCTTCAGATAAAATTTCAGCCCCCCTATCTCCCATTTTGAGGTACTGAGGAGTATACAGCCCAGGACTAACCAAGTCGCTCAAAATATAGGGAATATAGCCATGGGACCAGTAATAGATCTTTTCACCTTTTTTCAAATCTCTCTTAAGCCAATCAGCAAGGTCCTGATAATAGCTCAAATCCTCACGAGCACTTTTTATATTCTTATAATAGCGAATTTGCCTCATCATAGGCCAACGACCTGTATACAAAGAGCTCAAAATAAACACGACTACAACAAGGGCCTTCACTTTCTCAGCTGAAACAATATATTTAAGAAATAGAAACAACGAAAACACAGATAGTAATACTAAGGGACCTACGCCAGTGTGATAATAATGCGGATGACCCATTTTTTGAAGAACAACTCCACACAATGTAGCTGCTGTAAAAAGAAAAATCAAAAGGATCAGCTGCTTTTCTATAGCATTCATTGCAGTCTTAAAAAGCAGAAATGGCAGAAGGAGCATAGGCCATAATGCCCCCCATAATGGACCGTAAGCATAATACATGGCAACCACAGCCTCTAAATATGTTCTCTTGGAGGTGCCAGATAAGCTTAAGGGCAAGAAAATAGTAGCTTGCCATAAATCATTAGCCAAGCCCTTGCTAGCAAAATAAAGGCTTACTAATAATACAACTGAAAGAAAACCTAAGCAAAGGCTGCCTACATCAAAGAGAATTTTTCTAAGCGAGGATTTGCTTCCACTGGGCTTCACAATCATTTGGCTCATCAACAGAGCAAACATCGCTAAGAATGACGCCATGCCTATGGGCTTATAGAAAAAGGCCGATGCACTCAATGCACCCATCAGAATTAAATATAAGCTCCCCTTAGCCCTTAAAAACTGGAGCCCGGCACAAAAAGCGAGACATTCAAAAAACGCTACTGAAAATTCAGGGCGATTGCCAAAATCGCCATAATTATTAAGGTTAAAGGCGTAACAAAATAATACGCAAAGCAACATCACCCAAAGCTTTGGCATAATGCGAACAAGACTCGCATAGAGAACAGCATGAAGCAAAAGAACCGCTAGACCTTGAGCTAGAGCAAATGCCTTGAAATTATGCCCAAAAAACTTCAGCAAAATTGCATTTTGATAAAAAATTGCCGGAGGCTTCTGATCAAAAAAATCAGCATATAAGCTCAATCCTTTGTTGATTATCATACCCCCATAAACAAAGTATGAGCTATCGGAATCATTTAAATCATTATAAGCCGTAAAGGACTGACCTAAATAGGTGAATCCCAAGCAGATGATCACAGCAGTAATACCTACTGTGGCATTTAAATAACTTCGTTTATTTTGAGTTGATTGCAAATGACATTAAGCTACCCAGCGGCATAATCTTAGAGCCACACTGAAAACAGCTAGCTTTTTCTCTCAACCATTCAACTTGGCAAGATCTTCTGCCGGCCTATAATTCGTTTTTCATCCATAAGATCATCAAATGGACCTAGACGAATTAGACCGCCTTATTCAAGATCGCGAATCACGAATTGATAAACGTAAAGATGAAGGCACATTATTCCAAGACGAGAATAAAAAAGCCGGAAATCAAGATGAACAATTGAGTCGCGAAGTCCAAAGTCAAAAAGAAAAAATGGACGAACAACTCCAGGCCAAGATCCCTCCATGCCCCCAATGCAACCAAAAAATGACTTATTCACCTGAGCAATCAATGATTTTATGCCACGATTGTGGTGTTGGTATGCGTGTATAAAATTCCCCCGACTCACTTTCTTATTTGTGGCTTGAACAAGCCCAACTCCCCATAACATCCACCGCATCAATGGTGGGCATAGCTCAGTTGGTTAGAGCGCCAGATTGTGGTTCTGGAGGTCGCCGGTTCGATCCCGGTTGCCCACCCTAAATTAAATTATTAAGTTCGGTTCATTTCTTCCTAGATCTTCTCTAATTCTATCTGAAAGATTCTTTTTGGCTCATCTAAACCCCCCTCAGAGACTAGCAAAGCCTAAACTATAAGACTAGCTTCTATTTAATTTTAGGATCTCCCCAACAACTAAAAGATCCACTAATATTATCGGCTTCTGATATTAATTCGAGCACATTGGCACCTACCAAGCTAATAGTTACAGGTTTTTTGATGGTTTTTGTCGTATTGCCCCAGAAATATGAACTCTTATGAACTTCTTTGCCATCACATCGGATCTTAAAATAAGCTTTCCCTCCAGCTCCCGTCCCTAATCCATACGAAGAAGAAAAATTACGATATTTACCATTCAAATGAAAAGTGATATTGGAATTTGCATGAGCGGCAAAACCTGTTGAGAATTTATGACCTGCCACATTAATCGATTCGCCTCCTGGCTTATGAACTTTTAACTTTCCAAAACCAACTCTTGATTTTTGTATGGGAAGATCAGCAAGATAAACCCATTCATTAGATTTTCGCAGCGCCCCCAGCATATCCTCCAAGTTTTTGTTGAGTTGTAGCAAGCGCATTTTTGCTATTTTATGATGCTTAAAATCATTTCTTAGGGATTTCTCATACAATTCAGCAGCTCTAATCATGCATATTTCTTTTAATGTAGACTTTTGATTTTGACTTCGCTCATCCCAAGCCCTACCTGCTTCATAGATATCACTTATCTCGACATCTTTATTTAAACCAACATCTACACTTATTTTTTGCACCTTCTCTGCTTGCTCACCCAATAGCGCCTCGGCTTCACCATAAGCTCCTACATCCAAATAAGCCCAGATAGCATTAGTTAAGTCACTCTTCTTTTGTAATTTTGCCACTCGATACCGAGATTCCAAAGTCGTCGAAAACTTAGCATATCGACGCAACAATGTAACTTTCGAAGATGAAATCAATTCCGCTGCAGCTATGGCAATTTTAGTCGCACTTTTAGAAGTTTTATAGTCCTGTATTTGAAAACTAAGTTTGGTCAACTCAATAGCGTTCTCTATCGTATCTACGCATAACACATAGAATGGCCTGTTATCTATATATTTCTCTTTTTTGCGTTTGAGTATTTTCTCTTCAGCTTTAATCCCCTTCTCCTGACAATAAAGAAGTTTAGAGCGAATTGCATGTTGATTCTCTTTTTGAGCCAAAAGCAACTTCTGATAACAAGCAACTCCCAACTGATAGTCCCTCGATTTTTCAGCTAAGCCGGCTGAGTAAGTCAGCATTAAGTATTTTATGCCATCGTCAAACTCATCTGACGCTTCTAATAACTCTTTAGAAAAAGAAATTTTATCCTTGCTACTATTAATTCTCTTTAGCCGTGTTCCATAAAGGTTATTTAAGGTTTTTACATCTTCCAAAGTACAGAAGGGTGCATCACTATCTGTCATCTTAATCAAGCTCAAAGCAAACATGTCTGCAAACGTGCAGATAAAAAAACTCAACATAAAGAAGTAAATTTTCATGGACGCACAGGATCCTGTTTTATTAATTGATTTAATCATCACTCTTAACTCCTTGTTCTTTCGAGATCTTTTTTGAGTCTACTTATATAACTGTCATCACCACCCTTAAGTTGATGGTTACTCCTAACATTAAGCAAATCAACTTTTTGCTGAATAAAATGCTTAAGAGCAGATATTCTTTCATCAAACCACGACTCATCTGACGTGTCACGAATTTCATCTTTTCCGATTAGGGCATATGCCCTGTTGGCACAAAATGGGTTAGAGGTGTGGGAAAAAATGGGTTCCCCCGAAAATCCTAAATTCACGAAAACAAAGAATTTAACAAAAAAGGAACCCATATCATGTTAGCAACTTATTCTTATCAGAAAGAGCTCCAAGACGAAAGATTGGAGCTTAAATCTTCAGAACAACAGTTTATGAATATTGTAACCAATGGAACGAATTGTTCCCCTTTTGAGAGTAAACTTGTTCTCAAAGAAGCGAAGCAGGTCTTTGGCATAGGAGAATACAGGGACTCAAATTCTATG
>JADGBV010000179.1 GCA_015231345.1 Planctomycetota bacterium | reverse complement strand
AACATGAAAAAGTTAAAGCCATCAGGCATTTAGGCACCATTCTAGCCATCGAAGTCGATGTAGGTAAAAGCACATCCTATTTCAACCCCATAAGAGATAAAATTTATAAGTTTTTTCTTGATAAAGGACTACTTTTAAGGCCTTTAGGCAACATCATTTACACCGTGCCGCCTTACTGTATTAATGAAAATGAACTAGAATCCATCTACAAAGCAATCAATGAGTGCTTAGATTGGATTAAAGAAGAGGTCTAAAGATTAGGAGCCTGCAGGGAGAGATGAGGCCTTGCGTAAATGACTTAGGAGAAAGGAGATTTGAGCTAATAAAAAGCTTGCTCTTCTTAAGCTAAAAATTCCATAAAACCGGAATACTGTTGCCTCATTGCTTCCGTAGCGGCTTCAATGCTTTTATTTGCAATAGCGACAGAAACGGCATCGGCTGTCCCTGAGACACCTTCAGAAGTACCTCTTTGAACCATAGTACCGTAATATGAAACAATTCCACCATCAACTGATGCGCTCATAAGACCTCCCTGTCGTAGCTAAACATCTAATAAATCCAATATCGACATCATCTTAAGCAAATTTTAGAAGAATCTAGTGCCTTTTTATTATTTAGCAAAAATCACCCACAAAAACTAATTTTTCTTAATATTCTTGTTTTTTATGGAAATAGAAGATACTCCACTAGCTAAATCGATGGTCTTCAAAGCCAGAGAAACTTTATTATCTGTATCTAAAGCGTCCCAGTAATGAGTCAAAATCGTCTCATGATGTCCCATTAACGGAGTCGCGACAGGCTCACCCTGAAATGAAGGCAAAGGGTTGCCATCACCTTCATAAGTTGTAAGCAAAAAGCCCGTACCTGGGGCGATTTTCTCTTTGTAGAAAAAATTTCGATCACTCAATTTCGGATCAGAACTATTGGCCTTTATGATGGCAAAACGAAAAAAAGGTTCAGAATTTTTTGTATCGATACAGCCCGTAATTCTTGGAGTGTAATTAGGGGCATCTGGCTCACGATCACGAGAACAAAGAGCAGATTCAAAACTATGCCCAGCAGCCAGAGATTGATACACGGTGCGGGTTTGATCACCATTACTAACCAAATAAGAATCTCCCCATTCCAGCATAGCCTCATAAATCACCAAAGACGGATCTTCTAGCAAAGCAGGATCAGCGGCTTCTGTTTCAAGCATAGCCCCCTTAGCAGAAAAAATACGATTTCGGCTATTTGAGCTTCGACCCATAATCCAGTAAAGCTGAGCAAGAGTCTTTCCATCTTCAAGAACTCCCATCACAAGACCCCTACCAGGATAAGGGCATTTTTGGATTCGTTGGCAAAAATTATTCTCTGCTGACATAAAAAAAACATCAAAAAACTATAGTGTATGGGTAATGTACATCTACTCAAGAAGGAGCAACGTCAACCCCTAAAAAGCCCGTAATTTCGGGGTAATCAAGAAGCTCGGGATAATTATCCTGACCTGACAGGTAAGACCTTGCCCATTGGCTCATCCGCCCTATAATTCACTGCAACAAAATAGGGTTGTCAATTTAAAGCTAGGAAGTCATCCATGTCTGAAGAATACGAAGAAGAATATAACGAAGAATTTGAAGGCGCCGAAGAAGAAGGCTTCGATGAGCAAGATAAGAAAGAAGGCTTCGTTGCCGCTTTAACAACTTACCTGCCCATGTTCATGCTTTCCCTAGCTTTGCACATGTTGGTTCTGCTCATTATTGCGTTAATTCCAGCAACCACAAAGCCTTCTGCCGAAGAAGTCACAGTGATTACTGAGTACGTGGAGGAGGAGGAAGAAGAAGCGCCACCTGAAATTGAAAAAATTGAACTCGAACCCACCGATGTCGAAGTTGAAACCGAAGTAGAAGAGGTTGAAGAAGTCGAAGAAGTCGAAGTTGAAGAAGAAGCCGAAATGGAGGACGACATGGACGACCTTATGGAACTCCTTCCCGATGCCGAACTTGCTTCTGACGTTGAAGCTCCTGCCATGCTTGGCTTTGATGTCGGCGCCTCAGGCGGAAGTAATATGCCTGGCGGCTACTCTAGCCGATTAGGATCAGGCAAAAGACGCGCCATTGGCAAATTTGGCGGCGATGGAGCCAGCGAAGCAGCTGTTGAAGCCGCACTCAGATGGCTTGCAGAACACCAGGAATCTAACGGTAGCTGGGATGCCACAAAATATGAAGGGGACAAAAAGAATCATGGCGCCATCACATCTTTAGCCGTACTGCCTTTCTTGGGTGCGGGTCATAGTGAAAATATTGGTAAATACAAAAAAACCGTTCGAACCGCCATTGCTTATATTAATAAAAATGCTGCCGAAGCATTAAAAGACAGTAAAACCTACGGTAAATTTCGCAAGACACATTTTTACAACAACTATGGCATGGCCCTCTGCTTGATGGCTCTTTCTGAAGCCAGCATTTTTGGATCAAGCCCTCTCACTAAAAAGAATGCCAATGCCATTGCTCAGCATTTTATCGATGAGTACATGGGCAAGAAAGAAGGCTGGGGATATACTGGTGGTGGCGACGACCTCTCTGTTGCTGGTTGGGTCGCTCTAGGACTTAAAAGCGCGAAAGCAGCTGATTTACCTGCACTTCACACCAAAGATGCTAAGAGTGTTTTTAAATATTATAAAAAGTGGATCGATGATGTCATGACAGATAAAAACAAAGGCATTGGCTATTATCGACCGGGCAGGGAAAAAGTATCAATGACCGTGGTAGGGATGTTCAATAAACAATTCCTCGGCTGTCCTAAAAGTGATCCTTTTTATAAAAATGCCACTCCTAATATTATCAAAGATGTAAAAAGTGGAAGAATGGGTGTAGACGAAATCAAAAACTGCTACATGCTTTACTACGGTACCTTAGCGAGCTTCCAACAGCAGGGAATTCTTTGGAAATCCTGGAACCCCTACATGAAAAAACTTCTCGTCGGCACTCAAAACAGAGGCGATGTCCGCGCTAAAGGCGGCTCATGGGATCCTGACAAAAGCCACACTGGTCACTCCGTTGGCCGCGTTGGCGTCACAGCCTTGATGGCATTATGCCTTGAAGTTTACTATCGTTATGATGTAATGAACTAATTCATTAAGAATCATTTTCGCATAAAAAAGGGAAGCCAATGGCTTCCCTTTTTTTTTGAGTTTATTTCCAGAATAAATATATAAATTCCAAGTCACTCCTGTAAAGGTGACAACAATAAGAGAGTAATTGATCTTATGGGACCTTTATATGAATACAACTGACGCAAATATGGAAATGGAATTCGAGGATGATTTTCTAGATCATGAGCAAAGACCTAAAAAGGGCATCATCAAAACCTTAACTTCTAACATTTCGTTTTTTAGTCTTTCATTAGCCTTACATATGCTAGCCCTTTTGGTGATCGCTTTATTGCCGCAAACGAAGCGTCCAGATAAGAAAGATGACACAATCATCCATACCACAACAGCAGAGCCAGACACTGACGAACCAGAGCCCCCACCTCCCATAACAATAGACCCCATCAAAACCCCAGTTCCAGTGGACCCAACCACAGAAGAACCCATAGAAGACACACCCGAAATTCCTGACGAAGACCTCCCCGATGAACCTGAAGATAACGAATTGGATGTAATGATATCTGACCTTGAGTTCACGCCAAATATTCAGGCTCCAGCTATGCTTGGCTTCGATCAGGGACCATCAAAAAGTGGACCAGAAGGCTATGGGGAAGATCGTTTTGGAGAAGGAAAGACTGACTGCATCAACATCCACCAAGGCGGAGAAACAGTGCCTGCCGTCAAGGCTGCGCTAAAATGGCTAGCCGAGCACCAAGAACCTGACGGCCACTGGGATGCACTCAAATACCAAGGTTCACAAAAAGGCACAAAAGGCGCAATCACAGCACTGGCCATCCTTCCTTTTCTTGGTGATGGCCATACAGAGCAAATGGGAGTTTATAAACGCACTGTACGTTCAGGCATTCAATACCTCAATAGCATCGTTTCCAAAGGAACAAAAGATCAGCAAATGTATAACAAAATGCGCAGGGAACATTTTACCAATAATTATGGCATGGCATTATGCCTGATGACTCTTTCTGAAACCAGCATCTTCGGCTCTAGCCCAGTCACTAGGCGCAATGCCAATATCATCGCCAAGCATTTAATTGACGAATATTTGCAAAGCAACAAAGCCTGGGTTTACGGAGGCCCTGGCAGCGACCTCTCTGTTTCTGGATGGGTGGCTTTGGCGCTCAAAAGCGCCAAAGTAGCCGATTTACCTGCACTAAAAACCAAGGAGGCTGGACTAGTATTTAAGCATTACAAAAGATGGATTGATAAGGTCGCCACAGATGCCAAGCTTGGTCTTGGCTATTACCGTGCCCCTGAAAGAAAAAGTCACACCAAGTCCATGACCATTGTTGGCTTATTTAGCAAACAAATCTTAGACTTCCCAAAAAACGACCCTTTTATCCAGAAAGCTATCCCCAACATTCTCAAAACCGTAAAAAGTGGAAGCATGGGCAAAGATAGCATACAGGACTCATATTCTTTATACTATGGTGCTCTTGCCAGCTTTCATCAGCAAGGAGCTCTATGGAGAACCTGGAATCCTTATATGAAAAAGCTACTACTTACAACGCAGTGTAGAGGTAACCCAAAGGACAAAGGCGGATCTTGGGACCCTGGCAAAAGTCATACCGATGAGACCGTTGGCCGCGTAGGCACCACCGCACTGATGACTTTATGTTTAGAAGTTTATTACCGAAACTATCTTCTAAATTAAGCGTTTCTTACGAATTCTCAAAAACATTCTTTGCTTTTTCCCATTTAAACTCTTCTTCGCCCAGTTTCCAGCTGATATAACGGGAAAAAGCAAAGAGAAAATCTGAAAGACGATTAATATATTTCATCACGGGAGCATCAAGTTCATCTTTTTCACTAAATGCCACACATTGTCTTTCTAAGCGCCGACATACTGTCCTGGCTATATGAGCCTGACTCGCCACGACTCCTCCACCCGGCAAAATAAAAGTCGTCATGGCCGGCGGGCCTTCAGAATAAAAATCAATTTTCTTTTCAAGCAGGGTTATCTCCGGATCTTGAACGATCTTACCTAGCCCTTCAGCATCATCCTTAGGAGTTGCTAAATAAGAGCCTATATCAAAGAGCTTATTTTGGATGCCTTTAATAACATCCAACTCACTGAAAAGGGCCTTTTCTTTAGACAATAAACTTCTCAGCATACCAAGGTGGCTATTCAGTTCATCTGCCGTACCGTAGACATCAACTCGTGCATCAGATTTCTTCACCCGCTTTCCACCAACAAGTGCAGTCGACCCTTTATCACCACCGCGAGTATATATTTTCCAGCTCATACTTTTTATCCGGATAAAAATCAGGCCAAAATAGTAATCTCAAATATGATTTAAACAGGCTGGGCTGACTTTTCACTGAGAAATTCATAAAATCAGAGTCAACATTTCTTTCGCTATCAACTCGTGAGTTCGTTAATGTAGATATAATAAAATCTCATTATCAAGAATAACAAATTTAAAGATCACCATAACATCATCCAGTGCAAGCTCACAATATACACTCGCGAGATTTCCAAGATTTTCGCTACGTTTATCCCGTCCTCTCGCGAAGAGCCGGTGGAATTAGCATTGGCATCAACCTTTCACCTCATAAGGCCTGCAATTTTGACTGTCTCTACTGCCAAGTTGACCGCAGCGCAGGCCTTGGCAAAAGGAATACCTTTGACGAAGAAGTCTTAGCCCAAGAGTTGATTTCTCTCATTACTCTGGTCCAAAATGGAGAGCTTTTCGACTTACCCCCATTTACCGACACCCCGCAAAAATTACGCCGACTCAATGATATTGCCCTGAGTGGAGACGGCGAACCCAGTGCCGAAAGCTGTTTTTTACCCGTCTGCAAAAGTTTGCAGAAATGGCACAAAGACTTCAATTTACAAGGCGTAAAGCTGATTCTTATCAGTAACTCCACCCTTTTTCATAAGGCTCATGTACAAGAAGGCATTGATGCTCTTTATGCATGTGGGGGAGAAGTCTGGGCAAAGCTTGATGCCGGCACAGAAGATTACTACAAAAGCATAGATAAAAGCTCAATTCCCTTCGGGCGCATACTGGAGAACATCACTCTACTGGGTAAAAAACATGAGATTATCATCCAGACTTTATTCACTCGCTTACAGGGTGCGCTACCCTCGAATGAAGAAATCAGTGCTTTTGGAGAACGCCTCAATGATTTCCTGCAAAATGATGCCCGCATCAACCATGTGCAAATTCATACAGTCGCCAGACAACCGGCAAGCCCTCTTGTGGAAAAAATAGACGAAGCGAATTTAAATGATATTGCACAGACACTGCGCAAACAAGTGCCCCTAGAATTTCGGGTATACCCAGGCTAAGTTTATTTGACCTATCTATTATAAAAAACAGTGCATTAATATTCCATTTAAGTCTTTATATATAGCTAACTATCATGACATTCACTCTTAACACCCCACTAGATATGCACCTCCACCTTAGACAAGGTGATATGCTTAAGTTGGTGGCTCCACTGAGCGCTCAGACTTTCTCAGGAGCTGTCGTTATGCCCAATCTTGTTCCGCCACTCTCAACTCGCGAACAAGTCCTGGCTTATAAAAACGAGATCCTCGAAGCAACACAGGCTCACGAACCCTTCACTCCTCTTATGACAGTCTTCTTTAAGCCTTATAACCGTGAAGAGTTAATGGTTCTTAAAGATTCAATAACAGGCATCAAACTCTACCCTCAAGGTGCCACGACAAACAGTGAAGGAGGACTCAAAGATTTACAAGATGCAGAGCAAACCCTAAAGTATATGGAAGAGCTGAAGATCCCACTTATGGTTCATGGTGAAGAAGCAGGGGCTTTCGTTATGGACCGCGAAAAACTATTTATGCCCATTTTTGAAAGCTTAGCCCAGAAATACCCCAAGCTCATGATTATCATGGAACATATCACAACAGCTTCAGCTGTTGAGTTACTAGATAAATACGATAACCTCTACGCCACCGTCACTCTTCAGCACTTGCTGATCACCCTGGATGATGTCGCCGGAGGCTTGCTCTCCCCACACCTTTTTTGCAAACCGATTGCCAAAAGACCTGAAGACCGAGAAGCCCTTCTAGGCGCAGCCCTCAGAGCCCACCCTAAACTCAGTTTTGGTAGTGATTCAGCGCCCCACCCGAAGCATGCCAAGGAATGCTGTGGCTGCGCAGCTGGTGTTTTTTCCGCTCCCATTGCGCTGCAAAGGCTTGTGCAACTTTTCGATGAGCATGATGCATTGCATCATTTACAGGCTTTTGTATCAGATAATGCTATAAAGAACTATAAATTGGATCTTCCCTCACATTCTGTGAGCTTTGAAAAAGTCCCTTTTAGCATACCTGCTCAATATGGAGAAGTCGTCCCCTTTGAGGCTGGCAAGGAACTTAGCTGGACAGTTATTGAATCTTGACCAAAGATGGCACGAGGGCATTTTATTAGCGATAATATTCAAGCTTAGCCAAACTTAATGCTTGGCTAAGAGGGAGTCGATCGCCCCCGGAATTTAATGCTTGGCTAAGAGGGAGTCGATCGCCCCCGGAATCTAATGCTTGCCCAAAAGGGAGTCAATCACCCCCAAATCCCGGCAAAATCGACTTCGGTAAAGCCAACACT
>JADGBV010000178.1 GCA_015231345.1 Planctomycetota bacterium | reverse complement strand
ATATGCTCATGTCAATACCCTATTTTATAATACAATCTTATCAATATAAGTTTTGCTTTCTAGCTGTTAATCAATTATCTGTCGTAGTTGAAAATCTTAAGTATAGCCCACGAAGTAAAGATTAAGTATCCTAAGCTTAAAAAGAAGCGGCACAAGAATATAATGGAATTTTGAATATTCCACTTTATTTGAGTGGCAAAATATTAAAGTTATGCCAAAACATTCCTTAATAAATTATTCGATTGGCATCAGACCATCAACTCCTGAGGTCGCATTTCCCTTTAACGCGAAGCAGGAGTCTTCTTCTTTTGATGCCTTTTCTTATCCATATTTGGGTCTGCCCATGCCTTCTTAGACAGATTCTGCATACTGACAATCCATTTCTTGATAATCTCTGGGTTCTGAATATTCTCAAGGGCTTCAGCTGCTAAATCTCCGTGTTCTTTCATATGAGTTAATAATTGTTGGCTCATTTTTTCCTTTAATGGCATAAACTCCACTGATTCAGCTAAATTATTGAGGCAAGATGGGTCTTTACTTATATCGTAAAGCTCTTCTAAGGGACGCCTAAGAAATAAACTCCTACGCTGCTGAATATTCTTATCCTTACTCTTACTCATCGCTCTAAAGGTATCGGTATAGAGTGTAGCAGACTTGAAAGTTGATTTTCCGTAGTGCCAGGGGTTGAAAATATAAACATAACGTTGATCTTCAACTGCCCTCATGGGAAGTGGAGTCGCTCCGGCATTTTCATGATATTCCTTGAAAACTTGATTTCGCTCAGTCTGTTTTACGCCTTTGAGAAGTGGCACAATGCTTTTTCCGTCTAGAGAGTGCTTAGCATTAACCCCTAAAAGTTCACATACGGTCGGGTAAAAATCAATGGCTGAAATCATATGATTATCGTCCACTTGATGAGCTTTGACCTGAGGAGGAAATCTCACAAGCCAAGGAGTGTGGGTAGAGTGATGATATAGATTCGTTTTTGCAAAAGGAAGAGGCATACCGTGATCAGAAACAAACATAACGATAGTGTTATTATCCATTCCTTCTTCCTTTAAGGCTGACATGACTCGTCCTAAAGCATCATCTGCCCGGCGAACAGAACTATAATACTGCGCCAATTCCTTTCGAACATCAGGCAAATCTGGCAAAAAATCGGGAACTACGATCTCTGAAGCACTATAAACTTTAGATGGCCGGGGATTGCCCTTGTCCTTTTTTGATCCATAAAAGGGCTTGTGGGGATCCACCAGATTAACATTGAGATAAAAAGGCATATTCTTGTTTTTAGCCCAAGCCAAAGCTCCCTTGGTAAACTTATATAGGTCGTTTGGGATTCTGGCGTTAAGTTTCCCTAAGCCAAGAGAATACCCGGTCATATCCCATTTGTATTTATTCATGGGCATCATATCCTCAACCTTACCAATAACACCCAAGGCATAACCGTTTTGCCTTAAAAGCTCTGGCAAAGGGGTGAATTTAGGCTTCGATGGGCCATAAAACCCCACAATACCGCTTTTATGTGGGTACAGGCCTGAATGAAAGGTATTCCTAGAAGGATTGCAATTGGCGACCTGAACGTGAGCGTGCTTGAATTGCATACCCTCACTAGCTAAACGATCGATATTGGGGGTTGTATTCATAACTTTAGAGCCATAGACACCAATGGAATCACAGTTCATATCATCTACAGTGATGAATAAAAAGTTCAATTTGCTCTTTGTTTCAGCGCCTAATAGCATTGAGAAAAGTAGCAAGGAATAAAAAATATTCCTAAAAACTGAGAGATTCTGTTGCTTCATATTTTTCATGATATAACCAGATCGGGATCTTTATTACGCACTTCTTACATTTTATGCGCGAATCAACTTTTTTCAATAGTATTTATGTTAATTTTTTCCCTGCAATGATATAAGAAGTTCAGTTCATTAGTACTTAGTCGAATCATATTACCAGCATGCGTTCTTATGGCATGCTTTCTCATCTATACAATTCCTTTGTTTTCAGTCATAACAACGAGTAACTTCAAAGCGAACTCAATACTCTAACCCCTAAACATTGTGATCTCTATTAAACTTGTGATACCTAGTTCCTTGATGAGTCAAATACCCAGAATCATTTTCAATGATTTGGTCAAATTCTCTTTGGTTCACTGAAAATACATGCCTTTCACTGTTATCCTTGTTCTCAAAAGTAATGTAGTATGTATTTGACGAGGAGGTAGAAGTGTGACCAATGTGATTAGTTCCATGATTATGGCGGTGACGACGTATTTTTGTATCAACTCTTTTATTGACTACTATCGCCGGCACTTCAAGAACAGGTAAACTGTTGTTATTTGACCATTCTGCGACCCCCGAAGTAGCCTTAAAAACAAGTGACCCAATAACAAAAACAAAACCCAACCCAACGAGAATAGGAACTAAAGTAACTAGTGTATCATGCATTAAAATTCTCCTTATATAATACTGAAATAGTGATTGTATATAAAAACGAGCCTTCGTTATTCATAGTAAGCAGCTCATTGTTCTTGCCAAATATGCAGACAAGGCTTGCAACGCCATTTATTCTTTTTAATCGCAATGGGAGCAAGGAATAGCAAAAGACTTAGAAAAAGAGAAAATAGCTGATGGTACTGGTCAAACAATATATCTTCAGACCCACATTCGGGACAATTTTTCTTCGCTTCAAGGGAGCTTGTACCAAGGACCTGGCTAGCCTGAAGTGCACATTTGCTCAGAACCTTTAATTTAACACCGCCAATGGCATTAGCCAAGTGCCAAGAAATCTGAGTCATATGCTCATCTTCGATATATGATTGAATCCCATTTTCCGCCAGCAAGGCCTTCTTGAGGTAGACCTCCTGTACATTCCAAGATTCAAATATGGTTATTACATCCGCCATTATTTTTTTAGGGTAGCGTTCAGACTACAAACACAAATAAATATTTCCTTTTAGCTTAACTCTATTTATTTTATCGGCAGAGTTCAAGCTAAAAGAGGCAATTTAAAGCGTAATTTAAAATCTGAACGCTACCCTAAAAAGCAGCATGGCAAAATAGCTAAAAAACTCTAATACTGACAACTTGGTAAGGTGTATATTTAATTTCTGAACTCACATCTATTGGCTTCTCTTTTTGTTCATCTATCTGAGTCAGGGCAAGCTTCATCCCACCGGGGACTTTCAGAGTAATACTTCCCCTCTGCCCGCCTACTTCATGCAAGCGTAACACCCACCCTCCTTTATCTGCTGGCTTCACCCAGTGTGGCACCAAGCTTTCACCGCCAACAATACCATGCATCAAAGCCTGCGTAGGCTTTCCTGTGTAAAGTATGGGCTTAGTAAATAGCGTATCAGCTAAAGCTGCCGGTTGACGTTCACGGGGCAAATAATTGTGATAAGGAGCCAAGGCGCACTTAATTCGGTGCTCACCCAGGTCGCTATTAGCGCACTCCTTAGAGTACTGACTTAAATGAGATGGCCATGCGTGGTTCAATTGACGATCAAATCCTGTCACAACGGGGCTTCGCACAAGGCTAATACCCACGCATCCACTACGCACGCTAGCACCGTATTTGGATTCGGTTAAAAAGCTCATGCCTTGGGATTCTCCGTCATCAAAGACACTGAGATGTCGACTGAAGGGGATTTCCCACATGGCCTCAGCTTCCATTTTCCCCGGCAACTGAGGGCGCAGCACACTACCAAAAGGACTACCACAACGAACGTGACTTCCTCCATACTCCGTAGGAAAGACTAACTTTAACAAATGGTTTTCTTCTTGCCAGTCGAGAATCAAATCAATTAGTATTTCAGGTTTACCGGCCTGGAGCTCCAGGCGTAATGTCGACATACTTTTTCTTCCGATTTTTCGTTTAATAACATACCCGGCACTATGAGAGTTTTGAAAATGAGTGATCTCGGGAACATCATCACAAACTTCTCCCAATGACAAGGTGTGCCGATCGATATCCCAGGCTTCATAGTGAGCAGGGATATCGCGATATAACACGAGTTGAGCCAATGGTTCAGCAATTGGAACATCTTTCTTATCCCAATTTAAAGAAGTGATCCAACCCTGTTCATTTATGCTAAAAGAGCTCAATCCGTTAGAAATGGTGTCACCCTTAATGCAAGGGGACTCGGGAATATCTTTAAGAATAACGTCCTCAATGGCACTACCAGCCAAAGGTGGCATCTCGACCCATTGATAATGACCCTGACTTGTTAACAACCACATTTTTAGGGGCAGCGCATGGGGATTAAAGACACATGGTTCACCCTTACTATTCAGACATTCATCAACTTTATTCAACTGCTCCTCTGCAGCCTTTTTCAAAATAGGTAAACCTTCGATATAAACATCCCATACAGAGCTACCTGGAATATAGTCGTGAAACTGTGCAAATATTAACTTTTTCCAAGCTGCTTCTTTATTCCAATCCTTAGCAGCTGAAACTGCTGCAGCCTCGGCAATTTGTAATGCTCTTTCGAGGCCTCTAAAGCTTGATTTCAAATCAGAATGAGTGGTATAAGTACCGCGATGATACTCCAAGTAACACTCACCTTGATGCACAGGCAAGTCACCTGCCTTATTCTCTAATCTCTTAAAAAAAGCCTCAGGGTGATCCCACTTAATTTCAGGCATTGTGGGCAGCTGATTTAAGCGACGAGCCCGTTCCAGCATTTCATCACTAACGCCTCCCCCGCCGTCACCATAGCCCACAGGCAGCAAGTACTCATCGTGCAAATCCGCTTGTTGATTTGCATACATGGGAGCTTTAATTCTCTCAACTTCCATATGGCTTACGTATCCAGCGTCTTGCATGACATGCGAAAGCACTTCAGAGCCATCGTTCCCCCGCCAAATAAAGCTACTATAAGGAAAGCGGTTAATGGCATTCCAAGTCATTTTGGTGGTAAAGAAATAATCGACGCCACATTGATTCATAATTTGTGGCAAACAAGCGGAGTAACCAAAAACATCTGGCAGCCAAGTTAAGCTGGACCTTTTTCCAGTGATATGCTCAAATCCTTTTTGGCCAACAGTAAAACTCCTCGCTAGAGCTTCACCGCAGGCTATTAATGTGTCTGATTCTACCTGCATGGCTCCAGTGGCTTGCCAACGGCCTTCACCGATACGAGCTTGAATACGCTTAAAAAGCTCGTTTTCTCTGCGCTCAACTGCCTCGTAACTCGCAGGCTGACTGTAAGCAAAACGAAACTCAGGGTACTCATCCATCAAGCGGTTGGCCGTAGCAAAGACATTCACCGCCTTTAACTCACCCATTCTTTCCGGCCATAACCAGACTAAATCCATATGAGCATGCCCAGTTAGGATGGCTTTAGAAAAGCTCTTATCAAGTTTGAGTTTTTCATAGCCTTTCTTTAGCTGAGCGCGAAAAGCGCCTACCCCCTCAGTGTCGAGAGTATCAATGGCATCTTCCATTAACCTCAGCAGCAAACGAAATTCCGGAGAATGTGAACTGACGAGTGGCTGCAAGCCCGCTCCTCTTATCCCCGTTGGAGCTTGTGGATTTTCACGCTTTCTCTGATCCATAGCCAAATCGAATAAGCACTGTAAATCGTGCCATGCGTGCCACATTTCTTCGTTACGACTTGCCAGGTAAGCCTCCTCAAAATAACTTCCCTTCTGCATTGGTTTTGCATCCTCATGCCATATAGCGCTTTGAATACAACTACTTTGCAGCCAGACTTCCTTACAGCCTTTGGGTAAACGACAACGTCGGTGGGCGATATTAAAACCAAAATAGACTTCACCCTCTACATACAATGTTGCTTCGCCTTGATCAATCCAAAACAACCAAGTTTCGTCATCGACGATTTCACCAATATCGATATAACACCAGCGTTGATCAAATAATCGTCCCCAACTTTTAAAATTCGCTATTTTTTGCCTTGGCAGTTTTTGCGCCTGCTTCAAGCTGACCTGTTCTTGTTGAGCAGGGGTTGATTCCACCTCTAAAGCATCTCTTTTGGCCCAAATACCTGATTTTAAACGATTTAAGGCTGAACTCACCCGACTTAATGTCAGCTGAGGCATATGATGTTGTTTTAGCATAAGGGTCTCTAGACTACATTGATACCGATTATGGTCTAGATAAAGATCATTTAGCAATTCCTTGAATCATATTTTTTTTATTTCAACATCATCACCGAGCCGTCGTTGAAAATAGATAATATCAAATTGTAACTGAAATAGACTTAGAAAGATAATTAGAGCCAAAGTTCATTAGCCCCCGAACGACCACTCATGCCATCGGGGTTTACGCTTTCTACAACTCCTTGATTTTGATATTTCGAAACCAGACAGGGTTACTGTGATCCTGCAGACCGATATGACCGACGGTATTGAGAGCAAAACCGGGGTATGCCCAAAACTTACTGGCCTTCATTGTCTTATTCCACTCATCGCTACCAACGACAATATCAACGGTTTGCACATCGTTCAAGTATAGTTTGTAATGCATACCTTTGACAATAACCCTGACCTTATTCCAATGCCCGGAGGGTTTTCCCGGTGAACTTTTGGGACCAAAGAGGGCATATGCCGATCCGGCGCTGGTCAGGTGATTTTTGGCATTGCCATGGCCGGGATCAAGCACCTGCATTTCCAGAGCTGTCTCCCAGGGACTGTGGGTGAACTCACGGGTTCTTAGAAAAATACCACTATTACCCTTGGGAGAGATTTGCCAATCCATGGTCATCTCAAAATCTTTATACTGCTTAAGTGTGATAATATCACCTCCACCACCGGAAGAAAGGTGCATGGCATTTTGATCGATCACCCATTTGGCACCAATCTCATCCTTCCTGAAACCGGCCCATCCCTTAAAATCCTTGCCGTTAAACAGAAGCTTCCAGCCCTCTTGTTTTTCTTTTTCACTAAGAGTGTTGTGGGTTATGCCGAGATCTTTTACTTCCACTTCATTAAAACTTCTCTCTGGGCGTCTGTAGCCCGTGGATTGAGCCTTGTTTAACGCATCCCCCAGAAGATCGATGGAGATTAAATTCATCATGGTTTTACTCGCTGAAGACAGAGCTCTGATTTCCACGGTATACTCCCCAGCCTCTTTGATGCTCACTGAACCCAGTTTTATCTTGTTAGGCTTGAGAATCGTCTTCTTGCCTTTTTTAACTGGAGCTTTGCTCTTTTTCGTTTCAGTGGTCCATTTCTGCCCCGCAAACGATACTTCGACTTTAGAGCCGGGGTTATCGCAGGTGTAAACCAGGGTAACATCGGCATTGCCGGGGATTACCTGCTTGATATCCCAAGAGTACCAGAGCTTTTGATCATTCCAATTAATCTTGCGCTGCACCTTTTGCTCTTTCCCATTTTCAAAAGCATCAATGGCACGGCATTGAACCCGATTTGCCAATAAGGAGCCCATTATCAAGCAGCTCATTAGAATAGAGAACAAAGCAGTTCTAAGCATATTTAAACCTCAAGTATATTACATATAATGATATCAATTCTCACCTGACCGAATAGTAATATTTCAGCCAAAAAACAAACATAAGTACAAGTAAATAAGTCACAAAGGATCAATGGAACCTTATCACAGTGACACCAGAAGTAGACATATGGCACACTTGCAAGGTTGAGTTCAACCGTACTATTTGTGATATCATCATTAGCCAATAAAATCATTATTATACTATTTCAAGTTAACAAACAGGAGGATCAGATGAGAAAATGGTT